>OMTP01000290.1 GCA_900313955.1 uncultured Lachnospiraceae bacterium
CCTGCTTTTGCGGCGAAAATTACTAAGTGAAGGAAGAAGGCCTTTGTGCGAAGCGCCGAAGTGATCCACCCGTGAACAGTAACAATTTTCGCTGCTGCTCATGTTATAGACACGCAGAGCTGACGATTTGAGATGATCTGCGTGTCGCTCTCAGACGGAGCGGTACTCTTATGACACGCAAGGGGACGGAAATCTCGGCATCTGCGTGTCATCCCCGGCTCTGTGAGGAGGAAGCTTACACGCAGAAGGGCCGGAAAAGGGAAGCATGCGTGTCGAGGTACCAGGAGGGCGACACGCAGAGCTGACGATTAGAGATGATCTGCGTGTCGCTCTCAGACGGAGCGGTACTCTTATGACACGCAAGGGGACGGAAATCTCGGCATCTGCGTGTCATCCCCGGCTCTGTGAGGAGGAAGCTTACACGCAGAAGGGCCGGAAAAGGGAAGCATGCGTGTCGAGGTACCAGGAGGGCGACACGCAGAGCTGACGATTAGAGATGATCTGCGTGTCGCTCTCAGACGGAGCGGTACTCTTATGACACGCAAAACGGCCGGAAAAGACGGGTCTGCGTGTCGCTTTTCACTTGACGAGCGAGGAAGGCCCGCCGGGACATCACACGTTCTTTACATTCCTGCGCTTTTCTTCTCAAACTTTCCACTCAACTTTTACCTGTGCAACAAAGGAACTTTACAGGGAAGTGATATCATTTCCAAGGTAAGCATAAGGGTTAGCTTATCAAATTTGTGAAAAGTCACAGGAGAAAATCATGAAGAGAAAGAAAGTATTTGCATTACTGGCATTAGTTGCGGCTATGACAGCAAGCACAGTTGCTGCACCTGCAGCGACTTCCTTCAGCGATGTCGAGGCCGGAAAGTATTATGAGAACCCGATCGCATGGGCGGTCAAGGAAAATGTGACGAGCGGCACGTCTGATACTACGTTCAGCCCCAACAAGGTCTGCACCCGCGGCCAGATCGTTACCCTGATCTGGAACGCTATGGGCAAGGCAGAGCCGAAGAGCACAGAGACAAAGTTTACAGATCTGAAGAGCGACTACTACAAGAAAGCAGTTGCATGGGCTGTCGAGCAGGGTATCACAGAAGGAACAACTGCCACGACATTCAGCCCGGATGCTGAGTGTACCCGCGCCCAGGCCGTCGCTTTCCTCTACAGAGCAGCAGGCTCCAAGGTCAAGACCAAGGCAGGCTTCACAGATGTTGCTGAAAATGCTTACTATGCAGATGCTGTGAACTGGGCTTACAGAAAGTCCATTACAAGTGGAACGACAGAGACAAAGTTCTCTCCGAATGGAAAATGCACACGCGGCCAGATTATCACTTTCATCTTCCATGCATTTGGCGGCAACAAGAGCTACCTGAGCCACGACAAGTACTTTGATTCCTCTAAGATCCTCAATAACTGGGATGAGATCACCAAGGAGTGGGATACCATTTCCAAGGATTATACAAAGGTTTCCATCGAGCCGGGCGCAGATGAGACAAAGCTCAACTTCTGCTGGCAGACAGAGAAGGATGACAAGAAGAACAAGGCCGTTGTCTACTTCGGAACCGACAAGGCAAATCTCAAGGCTTATGAGGGAACGGTTGAGGCAACAGACAAGTCCCTGACTGGCGATAAGGAATATGTCTCCAATAAGGTCACTGTCACAGACATCAAGCCGGAGACCACCTACTACTATCAGGTGGAGAAGAACGGAGTCAAGAGCGATGTCGAGACATACACATCTAAGAAGACCGACGACTTCAAAGTCATCTATGTCGGCGATCCCCAGATCGGCGCGTCCACAAAGAACGAGCAGAACGGCGCAGCCCTGACCAACACGGTCTCCGCCAATACAGCTGCAAGAAATGACGCTGCTGCATGGGCACGCACCCTCGATACAGCATACTCCAACAATAAGGATGCAAGCTTCATCATCTCTGCAGGCGATCAGGTCAACAAGACTGGTCATGCAAAAGAGGAAGAGTTCGCAGGCTACTTAAGCCCGTCGACACTGGCATCTCTGCCGGTTGCTACGACTATCGGCAACCATGACTCCCTGACAAGCGATTACTCTGCTCATTTCTTTACGCCGAATGCAACAAAGAACGGTCTCACAAAGGCGGGCGGCGACTACTACTACAGCTACGGCGAGGCGCTCTTCATCGTGCTCAACACCAACAACTACAATGTCGCTGAGCACCAGAAGACCATTGAGGAGGCCGTCAAGTCCGATCCGGATGCCAAGTGGAGAATCGTCACCATCCATCAGGATATCTACGGATCCGGTGCAAGCCACTCTGAGACGGACGGTATGATCCTCCGTACACAGCTGACGCCTGTCTTCGACGCCAATGACATCGACGTTGTCCTTCAGGGTCATGACCACTGCTACAGCCGTTCCAAGATGATCTACAGCGACGGCAAGACCACTCACAACGGCTACGAGTTCAGAATGAACGAGGACAAGACAGACTACAACTGGAATGATGCTTACAACATCAAGACAGACAAGGCCATCCCGCTTTATCCGAAGGCAGAGGATACCCAGGGACAGAGCGACCTCGAGGACTTCCAGGACGACAATGAGTGCTATACCATCGAGTCTGCAGGTAAGGATAAAGTCACAGATCCCAAGGGCATTCTCTATATGACAGCGAACTCCGCTTCCGGTTCCAAGTATTACGAGCTCAATCAGCACAGACAGAACTTCATCGAGGAGAAGAACCAGAACTGGCTGCCCAGCTACTCTGTCATCGAGATCACAAAGGATAAGTTCGTTATCGATACTTACCAGATCACCAACGACGGCAAGACTGAGAAGATCGACAAGACCTTCACGATCGAGAAGACCAAGTAATTACCTCACAACACGCACATCTCATGATTATGCCGGGGAGACCTAAGGGCCTCCCCCCTTTTTATAACTTCGTGCGAATGGAAGGATGAATGATGAAAGTGGATGTCAGAAATTTGTTGAAGCGTTGGGGGATCCCGGTGGGACTTCTGTTTGTCTTTATGATTTTTGTGATCTGGATCAACCAGACAAATAAAACGGAGCTCATCAACACGACGGGACAGACCTTTGAGAAGGGCGTCGTAACGGAGATTCTGGAGGATAATGTGCAGGAGGACGGAACCCGCATCGGTGAGCAGAAAGTTGTCGTGAAGATGACGACCGGCGTCAAGAAGGGACAGGAACTCGAGACAACCAGTTCCGCGGGCTACCTCTTCGGCGCGGCCTGCAAGGTGGGCATGCATGTCATCGTCATCCAGTCGGTTGCAGGCGACACAGTAATCACAGCCGTTTATGCCCAGGACAGGGAAATGATCATTTTCATCTTTGCAGCTCTCTATATAGCTGCCCTCATTTTGATCGGCGGATGGCAGGGGGCCAAAGGCGCAGTCGGGCTCATTTTCACCTTCTTCGCCATGATCTTTGTGGAGATCCCCATGGTCTATCGGGGATACTCGCCGATCGGGTCGGCTGTTTTCCTGTGTTTTGTCACGACGCTTGTGACTATGACTCTCATCGGCGGCTGGTCGAAGAAGACACTGGTTGCGACCATCGGGACGGTCATCGGCGTCGTCATGGCCTTCGTGTGTGCAAAATGCTTCTCGGTCGCCTCAGGAATCAGTGGATGGAACGTCTCCAATATCGAGAGCCTTCTGACCCTGTGGGAGACAAATGGCATCCGGGTCGGCGACCTGCTCTTCGCGGGCCTGCTCATCTCAGCCCTGGGTGCGGTCATGGACGTGACCATGTCGGCCGCGTCGTCCATGCAGGAAGTTGTTCATCAGAATTCGACTATCTCGCGCAGGGAGCTCTTTAAGGCAGGCATGCGGGTCGGCCGCGACATGATGGGGACAGACTCCAACACCCTCATTCTTGCATTTGCAGGAGGCAGCCTGGCTGAGCTCCTGCTCGATTATTCCTATGCACTGCCCGCCCGTCAGATTCTCAACTCCAACAATATCGGCATCGCCATCATGCAGGGACTTGGAGGAAGCTTCGGCGTCGTTCTGGCCGTCCCCTTTACGGTACTTCTCGGCAGCATTCTGCTCGCACCCAGGACCAGCATTCGTCTCGAGCCCTGCCCCGATCTGGGCGAGGATGACGAAGATGAAGACGCTCCGACGCCCTGAGGGCGCAGACGTGGTGAGGGCGGCTGCTGCGTCCCCGTATCGGTACTTGCAAGATCATGATGAGATTTTTTGCATAACTTTCACGAAACCGGACAGAACACACCTCCGGCTGCACTGTTTTGCAGCTGGGGTGTGTTTTTTTGGAGATTAGCCATAGAAGAGAGACAATCTTTGGTGAAATTCCCTCTTTCGGCCTCCTGCAGATCTCTTTATAATTTAAGTATTAAACTCTTTGGAGGTCCTTATGAAAAAGAAAAGGCTCGCCATCTGGGTGACATTTGCGGTGATCGTTGGGTTGGCCGCCTTTGTTGCCATATTCGGCATGCCATGGATAAAATCACAAGTCCGGCATTTTCTCCCCGCGACGGAAAACGCTGCCGCTTCCTCATTTTCCGATGAGGAAAATGTATCTTCTGATTTCGATCCCATCACTGCGCGCGAGATCGAAATCAAGGAAATGAATCCTGACGGCACGACTGCGGAGTCGCCATATGCCGCGCCGGCCGCGCTGGGCGGCAGCGTCAAAGACGCACAGATGCAGATAGACGGAGTCGTCTATCAGTTTCCCATTCCTTATCAGGTGATGAAGGCCAATGGCTGGTCGCTCCTTGTGGATCAGGGTTCCTCTTACAACGTGGCTGAGGATTCCATGGTTGACCCGAGAAATACATCGAGCCTGGGCAGGCTGTCGCGGGGTGGAGAGACTTTCTTCTATGTGCAGGTGACCAATTTTTCTGTGGCGAGGGCTGCCAAAGCCTCCGAGTGTGCAGTGACCTACCTGTCGCTCGCGAATCCTTCGCTCGTCAAAGACCCGGACCTCAAGGTCGTGACCTCGGGAGGCGTCAGCCGCGATATGACCCTTGACCAGTTTCTCCCCATGCTGTCGACCCCTGATTTTACCAGCCTTAATGAGGATGACATCTATAAGTACTCTGACAAGCGCAATGGTGAGGACTATCAGGACTTTGGCATCACATTTCCCTATGAGGAGGGGGCCGGCGGCGAGGGTCTGGCGGTCAACCTCTCTGTCACCTTCGAGGACGGGAAAATGACGCTCGGGTCCTATGTGATGCAACCCATTTTCTCACCCTACTGGACGGCGTACAACTGAGAAAAGCTCTTGGCGAAGCAGGAATGACGATGTAAAATAAGGACGACCAAGATTTACCAGCTCGAAAGGAGTTTGCTATGACATATCAGGAAATGCTTGAAAATGCCCGCACATGCATGGGCTCCTACTGCAAGGCCTGCACCGAATGCAATGGAAAGGTATGTAAGAACCAGGTCCCGGGTCCCGGCGCCAAGGGCATCGGCGACGTTGCCATCCGCAACTACGACGCCTGGAAGAAGATCCGCATCAATATGAATACGATTTCGGAAAATGTCGAGCCCGACACGAGATTCGACTTCTTCGGCCACACCTTAAAGTATCCGATCATGGCCGGTCCCGTCGGCGCCGTGAAAATGCACTACGGCGACAAGTATGATGATATCCAATATAACGACATTCTGGTCAATGCAGCCAAAGAGGCCGGCATCCTCGCCTTCACAGGCGACGGTACCAACCCCGAGGTCATGAAGGCGGCTGTCTCCGCCATCAAGTCGGCCGACGGCTTCGGTGTCCCGACCATCAAGCCCTGGGACGTCAACACGCTGGAGGAGAAATTCAAGCTCGTCGATGCGTCTGACTCCTTTGCCGTCGCCATGGACGTCGATGCCGCAGGCCTGCCCTTCCTGCAGGGCCTTGTGCCGCCCGCAGGCAGCAAGACAACGGAAGAGCTCAGGGCCATCGTCGAGCGCGCCGGAAAGCCCTTTATTGTCAAGGGAGTCATGACCGTCAAAGGTGCCCTCGCGGCGAGAGAAGCAGGAGCTGCAGCCATCATCGTCTCCAACCATGGCGGCCGCGTCCTCGACCAGACCCCGTCCACAGCAGAAGTCCTCGAGGAGATCGCTGACGCTGTCGGTGACAGCATGATGATCCTCGTCGACGGTGGCATCCGCTCCGGCATCGACATCCTGAAGGCCATCGCCCTGGGAGCCGACGGTGTCCTCATCGCCCGCCCCTATGTCACAGCCGTCTACGGCGGAGCAGCCGACGGCGTCTCCTGCCTCACCGAGAAACTCGGCCGTGAGCTCAAAGACGCCATGAAGATGTGCGGCGTTGCCACATTAAAGGACATCACAAAAGACCAGCTCTTCTGCCCGACATCCAGATACGTCAGATTTTAACCGGTATTGTGGCCGCGGGTGTGGCCACGGGGACGTAGCAAGTGGCTTCACAGGTAAGTGAAGGCAGGGGACGGACCCCGGGGGTAAAATTGTAGACGATGAACGCCTGTATAAGCAAATAAGTGCTGCAGGCGTTTTTTTCATGGATTTTGGCTCGAGGTCCTTCCCCCTGCCCTCACCCAACTGTGAAGGCGCGTGCTACGTCCCCATGACCCACTGCCCATGGCTCACTGCAGTGTGACGGTAACATACAGGATTCTTATGACAAAAAAATAAAAAGTGGTTGACAAGATTTTACTTAACCGCTAAAATAGGGACCATCAAAGCAATTAGCAATTCGTGCAAGGGTGCGCAGGAAGATTCCGGAAGGGATTTTTGCGTACCCCCTTTTTCTATGGAGGGGAAGCATATGGCAGATAACTACATCATCACGATCCAGAGACAGTTCGGAAGTCTGGGACGTCCGATCGCACAGAAACTCGCTAAACTTCTCAATGTGGAGTATTACGACCGCGATATCGTGGAGCTGACCAGCAAAGAGCTGAACCTTCCAAAATCTGATATTGCAGATATCGAGGAGAAGTCCTACGGCCGAATGAGATATCCGCTGGGCCTCGGCCACAACCACAGAAAGCAGGATTACCTCTTCAGCATACAGCAGTGTGTGATCATGGAGCTTGCCACTCACGACAAGTCCTGCATCATCGTCGGAAGATGTTCCGATTATGTACTGAGACATTACAAGAACACAATCAACATTTTCATCTATGCCCCTTACGAGGCGAGGTTTTACAACTGTATCCATTCCCTCGGGATGGAAGAGCAGGAAGCAAAAGATATGATCCGCGAGGTCGACAAGGCCAGAAACAATTACCACAAGTACTACACAGGCGAGCCGGCAGCGACGGTCGAGGGGCGTCAGTTCCTCATCGATTCCTCCATGCTTGGCGTGGACGGCACAGCAGAACTCATCGCCGATATCGTCCGTCGGGCAAAGGAGCATGGCTACGGCCAGGAGGAGACAGAAAGTTCCTCAGACATCGGTAGTGCAGATGACAGCGAGTAACCGCCTTCATCTTTACTATATAGAAGCAATTGAATCACATGATCATGCAAAGGTGCAGATACAGGGGAGATCCCATTGTATTTGTACCTTTTTACTTTTCAGGAGGGGCCTATGAGTGAGCAAGTGACACAGACCATACCCGATGCAGGCGATGATATTGCCATCCGGGTCAAAGATGTAAGCAAGAAATATGAAAATGGCATGGAGGCAAATGACGACGTCTATGTTCTGGAGCACATCAACATTGATGTCAGGAAAAATGAATTTGTCTGTGTCCTCGGACCGTCCGGATGCGGCAAATCCACCATGCTCAACATGATCGCCGGCTACATCAAGCCGTCCGACGGAGAGATCGATATCTTCGGAGAGCAGGTCAAAGGTGCTTCCAGAAGAGCCGGCGTTGTCTTCCAGTCCCACGCCCTTATGCCGTGGCTGACTGTCAGGAAAAACATCATGCTGGGTCCCAAGATCAACAAGAAGAGCAAAGAAGAGTGCGAAGAGATCGCTGATAAATATATTCAGATGATCGGCCTGCAGGGAATGGAGAGCTACTACCCCAAGCAGCTGTCCGGCGGTATGGCTCAGCGAGTCGGCATCGCCCGCGCCCTGGCCAATGAGCCGGAGATCCTGCTCATGGATGAGCCGCTCGGAGCTCTCGACGCCATCACCCGTGAGAATATGAGAATCGAGCTCCTCCGCATTTTCGAGAAGGAAAAGATTACCATCTTCTTTATTACACATTCCGTTCAGGAGGCCATTTACCTGGCAGATCGCGTAATTGTTCTCAAGGATAAAAAAGTGGACTGCGATGTCCATATCGACCTGGACAGACCAAGAAACATGCAGTCAGAAAAGTTCATCGAGTACGTCAAGTTCTTTGAGAGCAAGCTTGGAACCGGTACAGTCACAAGCGATTGAGTGAGGTGGAAGCTATGAATAAAAAGAAAAAGAAGAAAACCGTCAAATGGACCGTCAAAGTCAATATTATTTCACTCATTGTCTTCTTTGTCGCCTGGCAGCTCATTTCCATGGCCAATGAGAAGTATCTCTGGTTCAACGCCAAATTCCTTCCGTCTCCGTCAGAAGTCTGGCTGACCGCCGTGGAGCACGTACAGGACGGAACACTGCTTCCAAACATAGCCATTTCCGTCCAGAGAATTCTCCTCGGATTCGGAATCGGAACCGGCCTGGCCATCCTCTTCGGATGCTTCTTTGTCAATATTCCGTTCATTGAGGCGTGGCTGAGCCCCATTTTCAACCTGTTCGGTGCCATCCCGCCCTTCGCTCTTCTGCCCCTGATCATCATCTGGTTCGGCATCGGCGAGAGCTCCAAGGTAGGCCTCATCGCCTACTCGACATTCATGTCCATGCTGCCCTATATCGTCGATGGTCTCAAGAACACGTCCCCGGTTCTCATCCGGGCGGCCTCGTCGCTGGGAGCAAGTAAGATGCAGATCTTCACCAGGGTCATGATTCCCAACGCCCTGCCCAATCTCTTTGTCGGTATGAAGATCGCCCTCGCCATGACCTTCGGTGCCCTCATGGTCGCTGAGATGCTGGGTGCTTCCAAGGGCCTAGGTTTCATGATCATCAACGCCAGACAGTGGTTCCGCGTCAACGATATGTTCCTGTCCATCATCATTATCGGTCTTCTCTACGAGCTCTTCTTCTATATCCTGACCTTCTTCGAGAAGCTTCTCTTCAAGTGGAAGACAGATGTCTCGAGCGCAATCGAGAAATAAGTGTCACCTCTACGGCAAAGGCCGCTTGATATAAAAGGTGAAATCTCTTTAACAGCAATAGGAGGGAAATTATTATGAAAGCATCACAGATCAGAAAGGCACTGGCCATCACTCTTTCCATGACCCTTGGAGCTGCTGCTCTCACAGGCTGTGGATCGTCATCGACAACATCCTCTTCAACAGCATCTGCATCGACTTCTGAGACTGCGACCTCAGAAGCAGCAACTTCTACCGCAGCGAGCGGAGATTTCGATCCCTTCACCATCTACGGCGTCACAGACCCGCAGGAAGCAGCTCAGCTGATCATCGCCGAGAAGATGGGCTATTACAAGGAGCAGGGTCTCGATGTCACGAACCAGCTCATCGAGTCCTCCGGTGACCTTCCCTCCTATGTAGCAG
This sequence comes from uncultured Lachnospiraceae bacterium, assembly GCA_900313955.1. Classification (GTDB taxonomy): domain Bacteria; phylum Bacillota; class Clostridia; order Lachnospirales; family Lachnospiraceae; genus Chordicoccus. The sequence continues at coordinate 9,583 of OMTP01000290.1, forward strand.
GCGGTGAGGCCAAGGTCGTCGCTGAGTCCATCTACACAAGCGTCGAGCTCGCTGCTCAGGGCATGGACTGCGAGACCATCACATCCAACTCCAACTCCGCAGGCACACAGTGCGTTGTCGCCGGCAAGGGCGTCACCATCAACAGTCCGAAAGACCTGGAAGGCAAGAAGCTCGGCATCATGAGCGGTGCCGGCGTCTACATGGCTCTTGAGAAAATGTGCAAGGAAAATGATGTCGATATCAGCACCATCGAGGTCTCCTACCTGTCTCCGTCTGAGCAGGTCGCTGCACTTGCAAATGGAACCATCGATCTCATGGCATGCTGGGAGCCATATGTCTCTCAGGCAGTCGATCAGGGCGGAACACTTCTGTTCACAGGTTCTCACTGCTACATTCCGGGCATGGAAGGCGATGTCAACTACATGGATTTCTATTCAACCATCACAGTGACCAGGGACTTCTACACAGACCACCGTGCTGAGTGTGTCGCTCTTGTCAAGGCTTTCGCTGAGGCAACGGACTACATCAACAACAACCTGGATGATGCAGCCAAGATCATCGCTGACTACCTCAACAATGATGAGGCAACCATCAAGAATATCATGTCCAAGAACGTCTATGAGAATGTCTGCAACCAGAGCTTCGTTGATGCAACCCAGGCTATGGCCGAGTACATGCTGAGCAACAAGCTGATCGACAAGATCCCGGATGTAGACACCTACATCACACCGGATATCCTGAAGGAAGTCAACCCGGACGGCGCTACCTATGTTCCGGGCACCGGCGCAACAACCGATGAGGCTTCCTCAAGAGCAAGCTCCGCTGCATAAAGAAGGGTCCCAACTCAGGATCAAAAAGGCAGACGTCATTTTCCATCATGACCCGAAAGGCGCGAAGGCATCTGCATTCGCGCCTGTAATAATTGAGGAGGACACCCTTTGTGATCTGAGGGGAGCATTTTCCATGAAAATGCTGTGGAAAATGTTTCTCTGAGAACATAAAGATGAAGGATAAGGAAAGACAGGGAGGATTTGCCATGTATGATCTGGTGATTAAAAATGGAAAGCTAGTCACGCCTGACCGGATCTATGAGGCGCAGATTGCTGTGAAAAATGGAAAGTTCGCGGCGTTTCTGAGTTCGGAGGAGGAAGTCGATGCAGAAGAGACGATCGATGCAAAGGGGCATCTGGTCTATTCGGGCATCATCGACTGCCACGCCCACTTAAATGAGCCGGGCTTTGAGTACAGGGAGGACTTCGAGACGGGGTCGAGAGCGGCTGTTGCGGCAGGCTGCACCACGCTCATCGATATGCCGCTCAATAACGATCCGTCCCTCATAAACAAAGAGATCTTCGACATGAAGCTGGCGAAGATCAGCCGCCACTCCTATGTGGACTTTGCTCTCTGGGGAGGCCTTGTGGGCGACTTTGACGACAGCCCCGACTCGGTGAAGAACAACATGGGTGATCTTGTGGACCTGCAGAAGTGCGGCGTCGCTGCCTTCAAGGGCTTTACATGCCCCAATGGACCGCTCTTTCCGACCGTGAACCTGGGCAATATCAGGAAGGCTCTGGAGATCTTAAAGCCTTATGACTCTGTCTGCGGTTTTCACTGCGAGGAGTTCGGCCAGGTGAAGGAGAGAGAGAAGGAGGCCAAAGCGAAAACAGATCAGACGAGGGAGCAGAAGATCCGCGATTTTCTGGACGCCCACGATGTCTGGACGGAGTATGTGGCCACCAAAAACGTCATCGATATGGCCCGCGCGACAGGCGGGAGAGTCCACATCTGCCATGTTTCCCACCCCATGGTCGCTCAGGTGGTCAAGGACGCCCAGCACGAGGGGCTGAGGGTCACGGCGGAGACCTGTCCTCACTACCTTGGCTTTACAGAGAATTTCGTCTTTGAGAAGGGGGCGCCAGCCAAGTGCACGCCGCCTCTCAGAGATCAGAAGGCTGTGGACGGACTCTGGGACTATGTCCTCGACGGGACGCTCTCCTGTGTGGGCAGCGACCACTCGCCGGCAGCTGACGAAGAGAAGGACAACGCGACGAAGGATATCTGGCATGCCTGGGGCGGCCTCAACAGCATCCAGTACTTTTTGCCCATGATGTTTGACATGACGGTTCACAAAAGGAAGCTGAGCCCGACTCTGATTGCCAGGGTGATGGACTATAATCCCGCGAAGATCTTTGGCTTCTATGGCAGAAAGGGAGCTTTTGAGATCGGTTTCGACGCGGATATCGTGATTGTCGATCCGGAGAAGCCATGGAGGTACGATGAGAAGAAGCTCTACACCAAAGGGCATGTCTCCTGCTTTGACGGCCTGACCGGGAAGGGTGCTCCGACCCACACTTTTATCCGCGGGCAGCTGGTCGCGGAGGATGGCATGTACCTGGAAGACAGGAAGGGCTATGGGGAATTCGTCCGGCCAGTACCCATGCAGTGAGTGGCTGCAGTTCACGGATCAGCCAAAACCGCCTCGAAAAAACACTTCCTTCGCGGCCACCCTTAAAGGTCAACTTCGGAAGTACTTTTTCGAGGCAGCAGCTGGATGACCAATGAACTGTAGCTGAGAATAAAAATTGGACAACCAAATTTTAAAAAATGCTTGCGGTTTTATTTCTGCAGAGGTAAGATATAAGCATAGAAATTAGATGGATAGAGCAAAGGAGCCCTCCGCTTGGAAAAAGCGGTGGGCTTTTCTGCATTTAAGAAGAGAGGAGGGAACCGATGAGAGCGGATGCAGAAGAGCTGGAGAAGTGGCTCACAGAGATCGACCAGTTCAACGTGACACCCGGCGCCGGTACGACGCGGGCGGTCTACACAGAGGAGTTCTTTGAGGCCAGAAACTATGTAAAGGGCGTCATGCAGAGCCTCGGCCTTACGGTGAGAGAGGATTCCGTCGGCAACCTCTTCGGGGAATATCAGGGGACGGATGCCGATGAGGAGCCAATCTGGACGGGATCCCATATCGACACCGTCCCCAACGGCGGCAGGTACGACGGCCTGGCCGGCGTCTTCGCGGGGCTGGAGGCCGTGAAGATGCTGAAAGCAGAAGGAATCCGGCCAAAGAGAACCATTTCCGTCAACGTCTATGCAGGCGAGGAAATGAGCCGCTTCGGCATTTGCTGCATCGGAAGCCGGGCTCTCGCGGGGCGGATCACGGAAGAGGATCTGAAAGAGAGTCGGGACAGCAGCGGAAAGAGCATTTTCCAGATCCTTGAGGAAAATGGATTTGATCTGGGACATTTTCCTGAGAAGGGAAAAGTTCACGCGAGCCTGGAGCTCCACATAGAGCAGAACACGGTCCTCGAGGAAAATGAGATCCCGGTCGGTGTTGTGACCGGGATCTGCGCACCGACCAACCTGACATGCACCGTCCGCGGCGTGCAGTCCCACGCGGGGGGCACGTCGATGAAGAACCGCAGGGACGCCTTCATGGCGGCGGCTGAGATTTCTCTGGCGCTGGAGGAGCTGGCCAGGACCAGCACAAGCGAGTACATCACGGGGACGGTCGGCCAGATGAAGCTCATGCCGGGAGCCGCCAATGTCATTCCCGGCCAGGCGGAGTTCTCGATCGACATCCGTTCCATCAGCGGCGAGGACAAGAACCGCCTGGTCGGGGATCTTAAAAGCCGGATTGACGGGATTGCACAGAGAAGGGGTGTCGAAGCTGTCCTTACTCTGCTCAACAATGACATGCCCTACGTCTGTGATCCGCATATTCGCGGTATTCTCCACAGCGAGGCCGAAAAGGCGGGCATCCCGGTTATGGATCTCATCAGCGGACCCTACCACGACAGTCTCATGCTGGGGGACATTACCGATGCGGGAATGATTTTCATCCCCTGCAAAAACGGAATCAGCCACGACCGCGCTGAAGCCATATCCATGAAGGACCTGGCGCGGGGCACCGATGTCCTGGCAGCGGCTCTTCTTGTGCTGGCAAATGAGTAAAGAAAAGACACAGGCCCAAGGGGCAGAAAGGAAATCCTTATGGCAAAGAAAAAGATCTGTATCATCGGCGGAGGTATCTCCGGCACAGCACTCGGCTACAACCTGAGCCTCTATGACGACGCAGAAGTTACCCTCTTCGAGAAGGGAAGAATCGGCTGCGGCACCACGTCAAAGTCGGCCGGCACGGTCTGCCTCTTCGACGACTCCCTCAAGAACCGCTACTGGGACGTCCGCCTCTACGGCTTCGAGACCTACCTCAAGATGGAGAAGGAGAAGCCGGGAAGCACGGGCTTCGACAAGACCGGCACCCTGGTCTGCGCGACCAACGAAGCTGACGAGAAGCGCATTAAGTCCGGCATCGCCCTGGCTCAGTCCGCCGGCTACACCGGCGAGTACATCACCGACAAGGACAGGATCCACCAGATTCTGCCCATGATCGACCCGGAGCCTCTCCTCGGCGCGGGCTACACCCAGGACGACGGCTACTTCGACGGCACCATGATCTCCAACAATTTTGCCTCAAAGATGGAGAAAAATGGGGCAAAGATCGTGACGGGCGTCAAGATCGAGGAGATCACTGTGGAAAATGGTACTGCCACCGGAATAAAAACGTCCGAGGGCGCCCACGAGGACTATGATGTCATCATCGACTGCACTGGCCCTTGGAGCCGTTTTACCGGAAAAATGGTCGATCTTGACGTGCCCATCTGGCACACCAAGGCAGAGGCATTTTTCATGGCACCGCCCCAGAAACTCGACTATGTCTTCCCTGTGCTCAAATATCCTGCCTTCTACGCCCTCCGCGCGGGCAATAACATTTTCATCTGCAAGTCTCATCTGTCCATGGACCTCGACAACCCCATGCACGCTGGTCAGTGGGATCCGGACAAACTGCCGGAGCGCGGCGGTACGGATGACTACTTTATCGAGTTCCTCTTCGACCAGATGGAGAAGGATGTGCCGGGTCTTGTCGATGGCGGCCTCGCCTCTTCCTGGCTGTCCTACAGGGCCGAGACCCGCGACTTCCTGCCGATTGTCGGAGACACACCGATTAAGAACTACGTGCTCGCCACGGGTTATGGTGGGAACGGCGTCATCGAAGCGCCGGCTGTCAGCCGCGACTTGGCCAAGTACATCATGAGGGGAGAGAGCACGCTGCTCCTCGAGGAATGGGCGTTCATGCGGCTGGTCAAGTAAGGGCGCACGGCTCACGGGCGGCGGTCCCTCCGGAAAAGCGTCTGTATCGGGCTCAAAGGAAAATCTGATCAAGGTGGCGCCGCACGGTGAACCTTGTGCTGATAGAAAAGACAGAACATGTTGTGAGGAGTATTTGCCATGAAGTTTGCGATTTGTGTGAAGTATGTCCCGGTCAGCGACCAGGTGGAGATCGACCCGGAGACACACAGCATTAAGAGAGGGAGCGCCGAGTGCGACATCAACCCCTGCGACTTAAATGCCATGGAAATGGCGGTGGGCCTCAAGAAGGCGACAGGCGCGACGCTTGATGTCTACACCATGGGGCCGGACGGAGCGACGGCGGCTCTCAAGAAATGCCTGGCTCTGGGAGCCGATGAGGCATTTCTCCTGAGTGACCGCAGGTTCGCAGGAGGTGACACTCTCGGAACCGCCAAAGTGCTGGCCGACTTCCTTGAGAAAAATGGCTCCTATGATGTGATTTTCACGGGCAGCGAGTCGAGCGACGGAGCGACTGGTCAGGTCGGCCCCATGCTGGCCAGCCTTCTCAAAATGACGGATGTCTCGGACGCGGTCGACGTGTCGGTCGATTCCGAAGGAGCTCTTAAGGTCAGCCGCAAGGTTCCGGCCGGCCGCCTGTCTCTCAGGGTTAAGACCCCGGTCGTTCTCAGTGTTCCCTTCGGCTGCAACGAGCCGGCCCTGCCGACCCTCCGCGCCCAGATGAAGGCCAACCGCCGCGAGATCCACACCTTCACTTCCGCGGATGCGACGCCGTCGGTTCTCGAGGACTTAAAAGTCAAGTCGGTCGTGACCGACGTCTTTCCGGCTCCTAAGGCAAAGAAGGCTGAGGAGATCACGGGTACACCGGAGGAGATAGCGGATCAGATTGCTGCACTCATTCAGGAGAGGAGGAAGAAAGATGTCTGAGATTCTTGTTTATGCTGAGATCACGGAAAAAGGTCTCTCTTCTTCCTGTGCTGAACTTGTCGCTACAGCTGAAGGCATCAGTAAGGTTTCCGGAGAGCCCATCACCATTCTTGCTGCCGATGACCAGGCCTCTTCTTATACAGATGCTATGAAGCTTGCGGGGGTCAGCAAGGTGGTTCTGATCCATACACTCGGCATCACCTATGCCAATGGTGACGCCCTGGCACCTGTCCTTGCCGATGCGATCCGATCCCTTGATGCCTCGGTGGTTCTGGTTCCTGCCTCCCACACGGCCCGCGCTCTCATGTCCCGCGTGGCGGTTCTCCTCGATACCGGCATGACGGCCTCCTGCTTCCGCCTGGAGACGGAAATGGTCGACGGCAAAGCTGTCATCCACCAGATCAAGTCCTCCTTTGGATCCCAGGCTTATGTCACCTGCGACATCAAGACCTCGCCCAACATCATCACCATGATCCCCGAGGCTTCCGAACCAGAGAAAGAACATGGCGAGCCTGAGGTTAAGGTCATCGAAAAAGAGGGACTCACATCGGCCATCGAGGTTCTGGGCAGGGAAGAGGATGAGACGGAGAGCTCCATCATGGGAGCTGACTTCGTCGTTGCCGTCGGCAAGGGAGCCATCGAAGGCGACGGCCTTGCCCTGGCAAAGCAATATGCTGAGAAAGAAGGCGCCGCCCTCGCTGGAAGCCGCCCCATGGCCGACCAGAACTATATCCCCTTTGAGACCCAGATCGGCGAGTCCGGGACCGTTATCCGCCCCGACGTCTGCCTCATCTGCGGCGTCTCCGGAGCCATCCAGTTTACCGAGGGCATCAAGGGAGATCCCCTGGTCATCGCCGTCAACACCGACCCCAAGGCCCCCATTTTCAACTTTGCCGACTACATGGCCGTCGCCGACATGGACACCGTCCTGAAGGCACTGTTAGATAAGTAAGGCAACATTCATTATTTTCATATAAAGAAAGAAGGAAAAGTATCATGAGTTATTTCAATGGACAGACTGGTTACAGAAAGAGTGCTCTCTCCACACGTTCCGTTATCAAGCCCAATTATGTTGTGCTTGAGCCGGACGGCCTCGTAAAGAATGTGATCCCGGGCTATGAGAACTGCGACACGACCATTTTAGGTTCTCCGGTCATGGGCGCGACCTTTGCTGACTATCTCGTCACGGCACACGCAGGCGGCAAGAACACAGGCATCGGCGGCAAGGGCATTGAGTCCTTCCTCTATGTTGTGAGCGGCGCAGTCACGGTCAAGAACGCTGATGAGGAGGCAGACCTCACCGAGGGAGGCTACGTCTTCAGCCCGGAGGACAAGCCATTTACTTTTGAAAATAAGAGCGGCGAGGACGCTGTTCTCTATGTCTACAGAAGAAGATATATTCCGCTTGAGGGCACAAAGGGCGCCCACACGGTCATCGGAAATGTCAATGAGATCGAGTACATGGACTACGAGGGTATGACCAACGCTCAGAGCAAAGATCTGCTGCCGGCAGCTCATGACCTCGGCTTCGATATGAACATGCACATCCTCAAGTTTGAGCCAGGAGCATCCCATGGCTACGCTGAGACTCACATCCAGCAGCACGGCATGTATTTCCTGCAGGGGCGCGGAATGTATCTGCTCGACGACACTTGGATGCCGCTCGAGAAGGGCGATTACGTCTTCATGCAGTCCTACTGCCCGCAGGCCTGCTACGCCGTTGGCCGTGAGGACTACGTCTATATCTATTCAAAAGACTGCAATAGAGACGTCGAACTCTGATATGTAACTGTTCATGGCCAGACGAGGAGGTGCAGTAAAAAGCACCTTCGTCCGGCCTCCTGAACAGTTACTCTGGTTTTCACCTCTTTGATGGCAGAGACGTCGGGAAGAATCATTTTCATTCATCCCGGCGTCTTTTCTTTTCAAAAAATGGCACAAAGGAGGCTTCATTTTCAATGAATAAAGAAAGAAGCAGCAGGAGGATATGGACGAATCTGGAGGACCTGAAGGCATTTACATCGACTCCGGGAAATGGCTGCACTCGTCTGCCTTTTACGAAGGAAACGAGGGGCGTGGCGGAGTACCTGAAGAGGGAAATGACGCTTGCCGGGCTTCTCGTCCACGAGGACCCAGCTGGAAATGTGATTGGCGTCCTGCCGGGCTGCGACAGAACCAGGCCGGCCATAGTCATGGGCTCACACATGGATTCTGTCTACAATGGGGGCAATTACGACGGCATCGCGGGAGTTGTCATGGGTATTGAAATGGCCAGGATTCTGAAGGATGAGGGAAGGATTCTACCGGTGGATTTTGTGGTCGTGGGTTTTATGGACGAGGAGGGCTGCCGCTTCGGAACAGGCTATTTCGGGTCCTACTCTATTTTGGGTCAGATGGATGTCGACCAGTGCAGGCGCTTTACCGACCGCGACGGCATTTCCGTCTATGATGCCATGAAGTCCTACGGCCTCGACCCGGAGAAGGTCACGGAGGCGGCCTGGCCAAAGGGGAGGATCGGCCACTACATCGAGGCTCATATTGAACAGGGGCCGGTGCTGGAGACGGAGGGCATTGAGCTGGGCCTCGTCGACTGCATCGTGGGCATCCAGAGATATATGTTCACGGTCCACGGCAGGTCCGACCACGCAGGGACGACGCCTATGCATATGCGAAAAGACGCGGTCGACGTGGCCTCCAAGGTTATCAGCCATGTCGCTGATTTTGCCCGCGCCGAGGGAGAGGGGACCGTTGCGACGGTTGGCTATGTTCATGCGGTTCCGGGCGGCATGAATGTCGTCGCCGAGTCCATGGAGTTCAGTGTTGACATTCGCTCGACCGACAACAATACCATTGACAGGATTGCCGATGAGATCCGCGCCCTTCTTGCGGAAGAGACCTCCAAATGGAGCATGACCTACAGCGAGGACAGAAAGCTGACCATCACGCCATGCAACATGAGCGCCTCTATGCTGGATCTCATGGAAGCCAGCTGCAGGGAACACGGCATGAGCTGCATCCGCATGCCGAGTGGAGCCGGTCATGATGCACTTGCCATTGGCCAGAGCTGTGATACGGTGATGCTCTTCGTCCCGAGTAAAGGAGGAAGAAGTCACTGCCCCGAGGAATCCACGGATGCCGTATCCTTTGGCAAGGCTGCCTGTGTGCTGTTTGAACTTATTACACAGCTGGAGTGAAGAGCATTTGCATTGAAAACATTTCCCTGCAGGTGTAAAATCACTTGTGCACAGGATATTTTCAACAGGGAAGGGAAATTGATGGAAGAGACAAAGGTTCGGCATGAAAATATTTTACAGCTAAGGCGCTACCTCAATATGTCACAGACGGAGTTCATTGACTGTTTTATGACATCTCCTGATGGAAGTCGGAAAATGAGCAATGCCTCCCTTTCGAATATTGAGTCCAAAGGTAAGGGGTCTTCAAAGCAGCTGGTTGAAAATATCTGCACCAAGATGTCGATCGAGCCATCTGTGTTTGCCAAAGATCCCGGTGATTTTCTCGACGAGCTGCCTGATATGATTCGGGACCACAGCTCAGACAGTGAGGAGCCGGTCCAGAAGACGAAGAAGAAACAGATCAACTACATGGTTGACAGACTGACGCGCTACTTTGCTGACCAGATGCTGTCTGGCAGGCTGAAGAAGGGCGACCAGATCCCCAATGACCGGGAGCTTGCTGCCACTATGGGCGTCGGACGAACGACGATCCGGGAAGCCCTGAAGGTCCTTGATATTATGGGTATGATCGATATTCGCCCAGGCCAGGGCACCTTCATCACGGGGCAGGAGAATGATTTCTTCATGATTCCCATTTCCTGGTCTCTCTTCATGAATGCGAGCCAGATTGACCAGATCCTTGAGGTACGTGACACCCTTGAGGAGAAAGCAGCGAGCCTCGCCGCCCTTCACCGGGTCCCACAGAAGATGGCCAGGTTGGAGGCGATCATGAAGGAAATGTCTTCCGCCCACGAGGCAGGCGATCTATCTGTCTTCTCCGACACGGACACCCGCTTCCACGCCGCAATCGCCGATCTCTCAGAGAACGACATCATCTACGCCCTCGGTCAGACGATCTCCAACCTCATCCATCAGGTCAGCGGCACTGGCCTTACCACCCCGGCCCAGATGGAAGAGAGCTACCTCGAGCACCAGCGCATCTACGAAACCATCCGCATCGGCGACACAGCAGAAGCCCGCGCCGCCATGCATGACCACCTGCAGCGCGCCCACCACCGCTATAACTACAGTTAACCCCACTTGTCCCGGCCTGGGCAGCTGGAGGCGTCAAAATCATTTTTCAGAAAGGGAAGCTGATGGATCTCTTGATCATCACTCTTGAAGTGGCCGGGAGTGTTGCTTTCGCGATTTCCGGCGTCATGGTTGCCCGCGAGACGCGCATGGATATCTTTGGGGCTGTCATCTTGGGCTTCACGACTTCCTGTGGGGGAGGGCTCATGCGAGACCTTGTGCTGGGCCGTATCCCGCCTGCTCTCTTTCAGGATCCAACGTATGCTCTTCTCTCTGTCGCCGTCTCCGTCGGCACTTTTTTCTATCTCTATCACAAGCATCCAGACAACACAAATGATCCAGAGGCAGTCGCTATTTTTGACAATGCTTTAAATGTCGCGGACAGCATTGGGCTCGCGGCTTTCATTGTTGTCGGCTATCAGGTGGCCGAGTTCGCAGGCTACAGCGCCAACGGCTTTTTGTGCGTCTTCTGTGGCGTCATCACGGGCATTGGCGGAGGCATCCTGCGCGACGTTCTGGCTGGCCAGATTCCCTTTATCATGCAGAAGCACGTCTACGGCATGGCGGCCATCGCAGGCGGCATTGTCTATTTTGCTTACCGCCGCCTGTCCTTTCCCTACATCCCATCTGCCCTCGTCAGCATGGGCGTCACCTGCCTCATACGCTTTCTCGCCATCCGCTACAGGTGGAACCTGCGTTACAGTTCACAGGGCACCCCGGTGCGTAGCAAAAAGACCTTCCATCAGGGCGCATTCGAATTTGCGCGCCCGCTTTTGCGCGCAAATTTACTAAGTCCGGATGGAAGGTCTTTTTGTGGAGCGACGTTGTGACCCACCCGTGAACTGTAACGAACCTGCCGAGGTTCAGGTGATCCGCCTGGAATTCCCCTTGACCGCATGATTTCGAAGGAGTAGTATATCGTTTAGACAAAGGCAAAGATGCCCCGGAAAAGGGTGTCTTTGCTTTTTTGTTTCTATTCATAAGAATATTTGGAGGATTAAGTATCATGGCTACAATGTATGAGAGATGCAGCAAGGTGATGTCCGGTGTGTCTGCCAGAGCGACTACACTTGGTGTCGTGGATTCGGAGGGGTCCTGGCTCACGACAGAGGACGGGAGAAAGATTCTGGACTTCGCGAGCGGCGTCGCCGTCAACAACATCGGCGCCAAGAACCCGGAAGTGGTCGAGGCCATCAAGAATGAGCTGGATCACATGGTTCATGTCGGCCACAATGTCGTCTACTACGAGTCCTATGTTGCGCTTGCAGAAAAGCTGGTTGAGCTGACCGGGGGAGACACGAAAGTCTACTTCAGCAACTCCGGTGCCGAGGCAAATGAGGGTGCCATGAAACTCGCCAAGTTCTACACCCATCGTCCGGCAGTCATTGCCTGCAAGAATTCCTTCCATGGCAGAACCATGGCGACTATCTCCATTACGGGTTCCAGTTCCGCATATAGAAAATACTATGAACCCCTGATGCCCTCTGTTTACTTCGCAGAGTATAACAACATCGAGTCCTACGAGACCCTCTTTGAAAAATTCGTCGACCCGGAAATGGTCGCAGCCATCATTGTCGAGCCTGTCCAGGGCGAGGGCGGCTACCTGCCTCCAAAGCCGGGCTTCCTCGAGGGACTCAGAAAGATCTGCGATGATCATGGCATCTGCCTCATTTTCGACGAGATTCAGACCGGTATCGGCAGAACAGGGGAGATCTACGCTTACCAGACATTTGGCGTCAAACCAGACATTTTGACATCTGCCAAAGCCCTCGGCGGCGGCATCCCGCTCTCCGCCATCATCGCAAAGAAAGAGATCATGGATAAGTGGACGGCAGGTGCGCACGGCGGCACATTTGGCGGCAATCCCCTGGCATGCGCAGCAGGCCTCAAGACTCTCGAGATCATCGAGCGCGATCACCTTCTCGACAATTGCAAGGAGATGGGCAAGTATCTTCGTGCAGGCTTAAGTGATCTTCAGAAGAAATACAGCTGCATCAGCGATGTCCGCGGCGTCGGCCTTATGGATGCCGTCGAATTCAGGACAGAAGACGGAAAGCCGGACGCAGCCCTCACGGCCAGACTCCGCGCAAAGTGCCTTGAGAAGGGAGTCCTCTTTCTTGCCTGCGGCAGTGACCACAACGTCATTCGTTTCATCGCCCCGCTTAATGTCAGCAAAGAAGAAATGGATATCGCCCTCAAGGCGTTGGATGAGTCCCTGGCGGAACTGGCATAACATTTTCATTCAGACAGTGTCAATTTTCCAAGTCATAAAAACGAAGGGGCTGTCGCACCAAGAAGTGCGGCAGCCCCTTCATTTCCTCCGGCACCATGAACTTATCAGAGGTCCTTACCTGCTCCAGGCAGATAAGGACCTCTAAGTGTTCTGAGTAGTTACCGCAGATTAATTTGCATTTGTCCCGGCGGCTGCGGCTGCCGGGGATTTTTTGAGGTTACAGATGAGGATGCCGGTGAGGACGAGGACGATGCCGAGAACATTTTCCCAGGAACAGGATTCATGAAAGGCGAGGATGCCGAGAAGAGAGGCGACGACGGGCTCGATGGAGGCGATGACGGAGGCCCGGCTGTTCTCGACGAGGCTGAGGCCGGTCATGTAGGCAAAGTGGGGAAGCAGGGTGTTAAAGATACTGATGAGAACGATGTAACCGATTGCGCTGGGTGAGGATGTCATCTGGTGGAAAGCAGAAGCCTGGCCCGGCATGCAGAGGGATCCCAGAAAACAAAAAAGAACTGTGTAGAAGACAATGGTCGCTGTCCTGTAGCCTGCATTTATGGCGAAACGGCCGAAAATAGAGTAGAGCGAGTAGCCGAAGCCTGCTCCGAGACCGATGAGAATGCCCATGAGGGGCAGGGAGCCGCCGTGGATAAAGCCGGTCACAAACATACAGCCGAGGAAGGTGAGGAGAATGGATATAACTGCTTTCCCCGTGATTTTTTCGTGGAAAATGAGCGCGGACAGGACCATGACGAAGGAAGGCGCCGTGTAGAGGAGAACAGCAGCGGCAGACAGAGACATGATCCTTATAGACTGAAAATAGCACCAGTTGAAGAAGAGCTGGCTGGCGATGCCCGTTCCGAGGAACATCCAGATATCTTTCAGGCGGATTTTAAAGAGGCTTCTGTCCCTGATGAAGAAGAGCACGCTCAATAGGATAACGGCCAGAAGGGAGCGGGATTCCACAATCTGCATGGAAGAAAAGCCAAGGGCAGACAGACCGCGCACAGGAATGCCGATCACGCCCCATAAGATCCCGGCGGCTGCAACATACATGGGTCCGAAGTTTACTTTCCTCATAAAAACCTCCCTCTTACAAAAAGAGGCAGTAGGCCCTTCCTCAAGCCTATTGCCTCTTTGCAATACTGATTATGTCCGCAATTCTAATCCATCCAATTCGTTTTGGCAAGCGTCATTTTGATCATCCTTATCTGACTGCGTCGAGCGGGTTACTGTTCACGGGTGGGTCACTTCGCCGCTTCGCACAAAGGCCTTCTTCCTT
>OMTP01000295.1 GCA_900313955.1 uncultured Lachnospiraceae bacterium
TCGCTTCTTGCTCCAGGACTGTCTAAAAAAAGTCCTTGACTTTCGCACCAGTTTAGAGATCATCGATCTCTATAACAGTCATAAGCCTCTGGCACGTGGATACAAGGTAAGGTACTCCGACTCATGGTGTGACGCCACTGTATCGGCAGCGGCAATTAAGTGCGAGATGACCGACTTAATCGGTACGGAGTGCGGTGTGGAGGAACACGTCAAGAATTTCATCAACGCCAACCCTGCCTGGGAACTGGCTGGGATCTACGCAGATGAAGGCATCAGCGGCACCTCGACCATGAGACGTGAGCAGTTCAAGAAAATGATCAAGGACTGTGAGGACGGTAAGATCGATATGGTGATCACTAAGTCCATCAGCCGATTCGCCAGAAATACAGTCGACTGTCTGAACTACATCCGCAAGCTGAAAGACCTGGACATCCCGAGCTTCTTCGAAAAGGAGAACATCAACACCCTGGATGCCAAAGGCGAGGTGATGATTACCATCATGGCATCCATCGCTCAGCAGGAGAGCCAGTCCATCAGCCAGAATGTTCGTCTGGGCCTGCAGTTTAAAATGCAGAATGGCAAAGGTGGGCTCAACACCACTCAGTTCCTTGGTTACACAAAGGATCAGGAAAAAGACTGCATCGTCATTGTTCCTGAGGAGGCAAAGACGGTGAGGAGAATTTACCGGGAATACCTTGAGGGTAAGAGTCCAACCTGATCGCCAGACGCTTGACAGATGACGGCATCAAAACTCCCTGCGGCAAGGATAAGTGGTTCGCCTCCACCATCCAGTCCATCCTGGAAAATGAGAAGTACTGCGGTGACCTTCTTCTGCAAAAGTACTACGTCAAAAGCTGCCTCACCCATGAGATCAAGAAGAACGACGGCCGGTTCCCACAGTACTATGTCGAGGACGACCATGACCCGATCATCCCCAAGGATGTCTACTACCAGGTGCAGGGAGAGCTCATGCGAAGAGGAGCACTTAGCAAGGACCCGACCAAGATTCGCTACGGATCGCAGGACGCATTTGCCAGAAGACTTTACTGCGGGAGATGCGGAAGGGTGCTCAAGAAATACACGCTCACGGATGGATCGATCGAGTGGCGGTGCAGGAAGAGGGCTTACCAGAAGAAGAGCAGTGAGAAAGAGGTCAACAACCGGTGTGGTCTGAGGAATGTGAAAGAGTCCGAACTCATGGATGCGATGGTCCAGGCGTTCAACCAGCTCCCACAGCATAGGGATGAACTCCTGAAAGACCAGGCCTCCATCTGGAAGGGCGAGATCAAACGCATCGATGCCCTGATTGGAAAATCCAAGGATCAGCAGAGGACCATGGAGGAGAGGAAGGCAGCACTTGAGAATGATGATGCGGTCGATCATACGAGCGAGATCGAGTTCCTGGAAGGGCAGATCAAAGCTCAGGTGGAAGAGCGCAATGCGCTCATCATCGAGAGAGCTGAGCATGCCAACCGGGAACTGAAAATCCGCTTCCTCCTCGAGATTGTTGACGCCATGAAGGAGAAATGGATCAGAGCGTGGGATGGTATGACGACGGAGCATGGAAGAAAGAGGATGTGAAGGACACACCTGCCTGCCGGGACTATGAGGACTTCTTCCAGAGGACACGGCTTGAGCTTCCCGAGGGACTGCTCGATGAAAGAGGCCGGGTGGCGAGGTTCGATAACGAGCTCGTGGTTCGCTACGTGGATAGGGTCATAGTACAGGACAACGGGTACGATGTGGTGTTTAAAGCCGGGATTACGGTGAAGGTGAGGTAAAGAAACATTAAGCTTTAGGGTGCTGTGACTAGCACCCTTTATTTTTTTGCTCCGTGGTACTACACTCATTGTAATGAAGAATTTTCTTAGAGAGGAATGCTATGAAAAAACTATATGACAAAGATCAGGTAATGTTTGCTGTTCTGTGGATTGCTGTATACTGCGTATTGACGATTCCGATTCGTGGAAATTATGGTGACGACAGCCCGCTTATGACTATTGCGCTCATATTTATTGCTGTGATGGTCACCGGATTTATCAAAAAGTATAAACTTGAAGAAAAGTATGGCCTGGCTGGATGGCCATCGCATGCAGGCAGATACCTGTATTTTATACCAATGTGGTTTCTTGCAACGGGAAACTTGTGGAGCGGTTTTTCAATCGCTTATCGCGGTATAGGGCAGTTCTATGCAGTCGTGTCCATGGTCTTGATCGGTTATGTAGAAGAAATCATTTTCCGGGGCTTCTTATTTAAAGGTATGCTGGAAAAAGATGGTGAGAAGGCGGCGATCATAGTATCTTCCGTGACATTTGGCATAGGACATATTCTCAATTTGTTTGCGGGGGTGCCAAGTTTTATAGCTGTGCTGGATGTTATTTTTGCAATTGCATTAGGCTTCGTTTTTACATTGGCATTTTATAAAAGCGGCAGCCTCCTGCCATGCATCATCATGCACGCTCTTGTAGATGTTTTTTCAAAGTTTGGAGAATTAACTGATACGACAGGTATTGTTTATGTCAGCATATCGATCTTAGTCTCAATTGCGTATTGCTTTTTCCTGCTTAGAAATAGCCGGTCGCAGATGAGAAATGAGTAATGAAGCCTTAAAGGAATGATGAACGAGTGGAGATAAAAATGGCAAGAAAAAAATCGGTGAACCCATACTCAGTACAGTCTGTTTTAGGAATTGTCTTTACTGCTATAGGCGTTCCTTTTCTGGTAATAGGCATTATATTGGCCATGAATATCAGGAGTTTGATGGAAGATACCTCAGATCCTGAGCAGGCGTGGATACTTCCTTTTGTTTTTGTTCTGATCGGTGCTATTTTTGCGGCAATTGGCCTGGGCTTTGTCATCTGGCTTATCCGGAAGAATAAGGCCATAAAAAAAGTCATAGAAGGCGGATATACGGTAAATGCAGTAATATCTGATATTGTCATCAACAACAGCATTGAGATAAACGGGAGAAACCCGTATGTCATTTCCTGCCAGTATCAGGATCCGCGGACAGGGATCCTGCATATCTTCCGCAGCAAAAATATCATGTTTTTCCCAAGAGGCCTGGTCGGGAGTACAGTCCGCGTCTTTGTGGATCCACAGAATTTTAAGAATTATTATGTAGACATTGACAGCATGTTGCCACAGGTGCAGATTCACTGATCAAAAATCCCGGCAAATGTGCAGCCACGGAGGAAGAGGATCATGTCCATTCTTCATGTTTCCGAGGCTACTGTGGATTCCGTCATGGATCAGTATGTGATGAGCACCATGTTCTGATGATGAGGGGTTTGTTTATTTGAGAGTCGTGTGAAGCGGCTCTCTTTTTTTGTATTCATGAGTTGTCGGTATTTATATCACCAGAGGATGAAATTGTGTGTTATAATCCCTGTAAGGAGATTTGAGAAATCATGATTTTTGAGTGGGACGAGGGTAAGAACCAGATCAATATAGAGAAGCACAAGATCTCTTTTGAAACAGCGGCTCATGTATTTGATGATCCAATGTATATTGAAATGTATGATTTTGAGCACAGTACGGACGAGGACAGATATATTGCCATAGGGATGGTAGGAAAGGTTCTCTTTGTTGTTTTTACTGAACGAAGAGAGAAAATTCGACTGATCTCAGCTCGACTGGCAACAGAGAAAGAAAGGAGGCTATATTATGATCAAGACATATGTGACTGATGGAAACGGTCCGACAGAAGAGCAGATTGCGGAAGTAAAGAGAGCAGAAAATTCACCAATTGTCTTTGATGATGATTGCCCAGAAATGTCTCCCGCTATGGAAAAAGCTTTTAGGAGTGCGGTTGTTCAGAGAAACAGAAGAAAGAACCGCAAGAATGCATAAGATAAAATTAAAGGGAGTCGTGATGTGCGGCTCTCTTTTTTATGTAATAAAAATCACCAAGAATATTACAATGTCGCCTGAAACGTGACCTCATGAGCGTGCAGAAGTGATATACTAGTACATCAAATAATAATTAACTGACACATTGAGCATTGGATTTTACACCTGC
>OMTP01000288.1 GCA_900313955.1 uncultured Lachnospiraceae bacterium
TGCGCTCCGGAAGAAGGCCTTTGTGCTCCGCGCCGGGGTGCCCCGTGAACTGTAATTCAGCACTCGATATGGCCCTGATTCATGGCCTGCTTCATCTTCTCCCGGTCCTCGTGATAGTAGGTGTCCATGGTCGTGACGATGGAGGCGTGACCAAGGATCTTCTGCAGGGTCTCTGGCTTCATCCCCTGCTGCACGCAGCAGGTGGCAAATGTCGCACGGAAGGCATGAAAGGAAAAGGGCTCGATCCCGGCGTGGCTGCACACAAGACGCAGGGCCGTATTGACGGAATCGTTCCTGAGGCAGGTTCCCCGGCGGGAGGGAAATACAAGATCTGAAGAATCCTCATCCTTCTTCTTATCGATTCTCTCACTTCTCTCCCGCTGCTCCTTCAGCACCTCGGCAATCTCCCTGTTGATGGGAATATCTCTCTGCGAGTCCGGCGTCTTTGTCGTCTTGCCAACGCAGGGAGTCCCCTGCAGATTGACAGTCAGAGTCCGGCGAACATGCAGCACCCCCTCCTCATCAACATCTCCCCAGCAAAGAGCCCCGAGCTCTCCCAGCCGCATGCCCGTGAGGACCGCCATTCGGAAAAGATTTTCCCAATAGGCATGATACTCATTTGCTGCTCTGAAAAAGCTCTGGCGCTCTTTAAGCGAGAGAGCCCTGTGCTTCTTTGCATTTTCATCATTGAAATTAGCATGGACCGGCTCGAAGTTGCGGGCCGGGTTGGATGCAATGATGCCCAGTTTCATGGCGTAGTTGAGAAGGGACGAAAGATAGCGGATGATGTGGTTGATCGACTTCGCGGTCTCCCGGCCGTCGTTCAGGGAATTCCGGACCGCCTCCACCGTCCAGTAATTGATCCTGGTCACCCTGTACTCCCCCAGCTTCCTGCCGGCAACAACTGTCTCGCTCAGATGGTGATACTCATGCGCCTGCAGACGCAGCGTATTGTCCGCCCGGTTGCCGACACGGCTCTTGTAGTAGTGTTCATAGAGCTCATCCAGGGTCCAATCCACCATCTGCGCCTGGTACTCCGCCTCGTCGCACAGCCGCTGCCGGATCCCGACCTCTTTCTTCCGCACCTCCAACACCGACTGCCCCGTAACCCGGTACATCTTCCCATCCACATAAAAAGAGCACTCCACCTGCCCATCGACCATACTGCAGTCCGCCGGCAGCGGATTTCGATCCTCGAGAATGATAAATCACCACCATCCTTCTGATTTGTCACTTAGTTTTTTTATTTTACACTGTTTATCAGAAAGATGTCAAATCAAGTAGAGCCCCAGCGAGAAGACATATACCGCGACGTTACAGTTCACGGGGCACCCAGAACTGTCTCGAAAAAGCACTTCCTTCGCGGCTCTACGCTCCGCTTCGGTCGGCTGCTCTTCGAACGTCCACTGGACGTTCAGCCCCCCTCAAAGGTCCACTCCGGAAGTGCTTTTTTATCGCGCCTTCGTCAGGCCTGCTGAACAGTTACTCGTATTTTTATGATTCAAACTTCAGTGGTCAGTTTTTCTGAGGGAACAGGCGCCTGTTTTTTGTTCCAAATTCGAATCCTATTTTTGTCCGTGGCTCTGTCGTGACTCCGGATTTGTCATAAGCATTCTTCCACTCTTTAGGAGAGGCCGGATGTAACGGCGCATGACGCAGGTCACTGAGCTGATTTGTAAATGCTCTGCTATTTCCTTCTTTGACTTTGGAGTCTTGCAGAAGGTAAGAATTTCTTCTTTAGCACCCAGTTGATTGTATTCTGCATGAGCTGTCTCATTTTCCTTGCGGGAATTGCGGAAAATGACGATGAGCTCATTCGCTCTCCGGTCGTTGATGCCATGTCACAATGGCGTTTTGATATTATGTTTCGACCCTCCACTCATCCAGTGTCTTTTTCTTTGTTGAGAAATTAGCCCCTATTTTAACGATTGTCTTACCACTTGAGATATAAGGCAGGGCATAATTTCGGTCATTGATCTGTTGCAACGCCTCATCGGCGGTCTTATCCTTTTTGAATTCAAAGATAAAAATAGCCTGATCGTTCTCAATCAAGCAGTCACTTCTGCCTCCTGCTGAATGAACCTCGGTCCGAACATACTGTCCAAGGACAGTAAAAACTGCATAGACAACATTTCTCCACCGCTGCTCATCTTCCGGGACTTTGCTCTCATGATAAGGAATACTTGCAAGCAGAGCCTGCAGCATAGTCATTAGGGAATCTACATCTCTGTCTCTGAGATTTCGAACCATCCGAGACGCGCTGAACGTCCCCGTCTTCGCCGCATATTTTGAGTCCACCAACGGAATCAGAGAATTCAGGTAGCCATATTTTACCTCATCATTTGGATAGGAAAGAGTGTATTCCTGAAAGAGAGGATCATAATCATTAATCGTCAGATAGCCGTTCTGATAGAAGAGAGGCACAACGTCCTCATCATCCGCCCGGTTATTGTTTATTCGATCCTCTGACACCTGGACTCCATCCGTAAAATCCTGTACCTGAATTCCAGACTGAGCCAGCTTTCTTACGAGAAAAGTCGGCGTCCCCGACTCAAACCAGTATCTTCCGAATTTTTTATCTGAAAATGCATTCAGTAGGGAGAATGGATTATACACCCCCTCGCTGTGTTCGCTAAAATGATATCCATCATATACCTGAGCCAAGCGACTCCGCGTCTCTTCAATCGTCACCCTCTGAGCTGTAGCCAGATTTTCAATCTCTGCATGAAAATGCGACCGTAATTCTTTCTCAGTGATTCCACAGATAGAGGAATATTCAGAAACAAGTGTAATGTCCTTTAGCTGGTTGAGATCTGAAAAAATAGAAACCTTATTGAACTTTGTTACCCCTGTGAAAAATGCAAACTTCAGAAACTTATCTTCGTCTTTCAAGACACTGAAAAAATCCTTCAGCAATTTTCGATTTTCTTCTTCCTGAGAATCGTTAACAGACAGATTGTCCAGGAGAGGCTTATCATACTCGTCAACAAGAAAAGCGATCTGTTTACCTGTGGTTTTATAGGCACCCTCGATGCAGTAGATCAGCCATACGGGGAGATCTGCACGGATATTCTGCACTTCGAAGTGTCTGATCCCATATTCTTTTTCAAATCTCTCCAACGAAAAAGCCAGGATTTTCTCCAGGTCTCCGCTTGTCCCATACGATCCACCGGAAAAATAAAAGGTCATCACCGGATACTTTACCCACTGATCTTCCAACGGTTTTGATGACTCGTACTTCTCCATCTCCAGACCATCAAATAAATCCTGCTGTCCACGAAAATAGGCTTCCAGAGTTGTTACAAACAGACTTTTTCCAAAACGTCTGGGGCGGCTCAGAAAGTATGTTGCTCCTGCATCCAGAAGATTGCCGATGAACATCGTCTTATCGACATAAACATACCCGCCATTGCGAAGCTTTTCAAATGACTGAATTCCGATTGGAAGTTTTCTCATAATCACGCCTCCCCTTCTAAATCCATTATAACAGAAAACGAATACCACTATTTAGCAGATCGAAATCTGTTTATTGCAATAAGCAATACTGTTGTTACAGTTCACGGGGCACCCCGGCGCGGAGCACAAAGGCCTTCTTCCGGAGCGC
>OMTP01000286.1 GCA_900313955.1 uncultured Lachnospiraceae bacterium
TAGTCGCTGATATAGTTGCTGACCAGGGTCCGGGCATCCTCAAAGGACCGGCACACATGAAACTCAGTTTTTCTTTGATCTGCCTGTTCTGAAAAGCAGATATACGGCGGCTATGCCGGACAGGATGGAAATGAGGAGTAGGGCATAGATGATGGTTGTGTCGCCGGTCTGTACGGTATGGATGGAGCGGCCTCCTCCTCCGTGGGCCGGGGCCGGCGTCGGGGTGATGGTCGATGTCGCGCTCTTGCTGCCTCTTATGAGGAGGCGCTTGTTGTTGACGCCGTAGGGGGTGCAGGTGACGAGGGTGCTCAAGTCCTGGCCTTCCTCGCGGTTAAGGTTTGTCGTGTCGTCGGGGTCGACGACTTCGATCTGGTCGACGGTGTAGGTGTTGGTCTCATTTAAGACGGTGATCGTGAAGGTGTCGCCGACTTTCATCTGCGAGAGGTTGTCGAAGAGCTTGTCTCCGCTCACGCCTGTGTGTCCGGTGATGACGCTGTGGCTGCCCTCCCCTCCGATAGGGAGGGAGCTCATTTCCAGATGCCCCGCCCCGCGGGCGAGTACTGAGTCGTCGGTTCCGTGGTAAATAGGCAGGTGGATGTTCTGTTCCGGGATGTCCAGGTAGCCCATGATTCCGGTGCCCGAAATATCCAGGGTCTTCTGGTAGGTCTCTTCTTCGGACGGGGTCAGGGAGGTGAGGGCTGTTGTGCTGTCCAAATGCCTGTTGTACTCTCTCGCCTCTTCGAGAAGTTTCTCGAGGGTCTCTTCGTCGGTGCGCATCACCTGGTCTTTGTAGGTCTCTATTGTCTTCTTCTCCTGTCTCGCCGAGTACCAGTCGCGCAGGTAGGGGGTCAGAAAGACGGCGGCTCCGGCAAGGGCCAGGATCATGGGAGCCAGCCATTTTTTGTGCTTCAATGATTTGAGGTTCTCCTTTCTTTGGCGGCGGGCGGGGACATGGGGGTGTACCGCTGGCTCCACCCGCCTCTTTCGTGGTTCGCTTAGTTCACATAACTTGTTGGGTTCACTACGCTTGCTGGGTGCGCTTCATTTGCTGAGTTCACTTCGCTTGCCTGGTTTGCTTCGCTCACTCGCTCTTTCTGCTGCGCAGGGCCAGGATCATGGCTGCGGCCAGCATGCCGAGGCCGAGGACGATAACGGCGCGGTCACGGCCTGTGCCGCCTGTCTCGGGGAGCGGGCTGCCCGGGTTATCGGTGATGGCCATGTGTGCTGTACCTGTGGACGGGATGGTCAGGGTGACGGCAGTGTTGGAAAATGCACTGCCGTCCTCATTGACAATGTCGAAGGACGTGAGGCGCGGATCTTCGCTCTCTGTCTCGTAGCTGCTTGTGATCTTGAAAATGACAGGTTTGATCGTCTCATATCCGTCCGGAGCGGTGGACTCGACAAGCCTGTAGACGCCATTGCCCAGGCCTGTGAAGTCAAATGCATTTCCCTCGGTATTTTTCTTCTCGTCCCCGACGGCTGTCCAGGTGTCGCCGTCTCTCCTGGAGATGGTGAATCCGGCTCCCTTGAGGGCCTTGCCATCTGCGCCCAGCTTCTCAAGGGTGAGTTTGAATGTGAAGACTGTGATCTTGTCCTCGGCGGTCTTGCCTGTGCCGGCTCCGTAAGGGTTGTTGCTGTATGTGACATAGCACTTATTGGGGTTGCCCTCCTCGGTGACGACGGCATCTTCAGTGAGGGATGCGTCGTAGGTTACAATGATCTTCGTATTGGCGCTCAGGTTCTTGACGCTTGCCTTGAGATCTTCAAAAGAGATGGTCAGGATGTGCCTGGAAGCGTCGTAAGTTGTTGTATAGCCGCTCTTGATGAGGTTTGCGTCGGAGACTTCATTTTCATAAACTTTGACGGAATCCTTGTCGGCTGCAAGGCCTGCGTTGCTGGTATCTGTGAAGGTGTAGGCGTATGTCTTGAAGGCGGATGTGTAATTGCTGGTCGTGCCGGTCAGCTTCATCTGGATTTTGTCGCCCAGGGTTGCATCGGCTGCGTCCTGCCACTTGATTCCGCTCTTGACTTTCTTCTCGACGGTCGGGATCTTCTCCTTGGCGTGGAGGGTGGCGTTGCCCGCGACGGCCATGAGGTAGGGGGTGTAGGCGGTACCTGATGTGCCGTCGAGGCTTGCGTCTTTGTCTTTGACAAGGTAGTAGCCGGACGCATGCAGGGCGATGGTATAGGGGGAGGCTTCTTCGGTCGAGGTTCCGGCCGGGCTGGTCAGGTGGCTGCCTGCGATGCGGGCGAAGGCTTCGGACAGGGTTGTGTTTGTCGTGTCGGCGGCGAGTTTCGCGGCGTAATCCGGGGCGGAGCTGCAGCCGCTAAAGGCTCCGGATGTTTCTGTGTCGTCTGCGAGGGCATCTGTCAGGGCTTCGCTGTCGACGCCGCTGCCCCATCTCACCTGGGCCAGGCCGCTTGTGTCACTTGAGGTCGTACCGGAGAAGATCTGGTAGGCTTCGTAGGTGTGGCCCGGGCCGTTCGGGTTCTCGATGGTGATGGTGTAAGGGGTGCCGGTGGTGGGGCTGCCGGCCGTACCGGTGCTGCCGGTCGTGCCGGGGCTGCCGGCCGTACCGGTCGTGCTCGCTTCTGCGCCTGTCGTCTCGCCGGCTGTGCCTGCTGTGTCGGCGCTCACGGCTCCGGCTGCGAATGTCAGGATGGTTGCTGCTGTCAGGGTGCTCACGGCCAGGGTTCTGGCGAGTTTTGTGATTGCGTTTCGCATGGTTGTATTTCTCATATGTTGCTCCTTTTTCGTGATGGTGATCTGTTTTTTCCTTGTTGCTTGCCTTTCAACCCCAGCGAGCCGGGGAATTTGGCTTCCCGCTGGGGTCGCAGGGATCCCGGGTACCGGCGGGCAGTCGAAGACTTCACCTGCCAGAGCCCGGGCATTTAGGCGCGCTTACTTCTTGCCGCCGCCCTTGCGCGACTTAATGAAGTCGGCAAACTTAGCGAGGGCGCGAACGCCCGGATGGTTGCTGACACTGTAGTCGCGCTTCCATTTGTTATTCTTGTCTCGGTGAAAGCGCGTGGTAACCGTCGTGCTGGCAATAAGAAGGACGAAAACTGCGAGAATGGTGTCCCTAAGGGAGAGGTCATGTGCCTCGGACGTGCTGCCCGTGTCGGGCAGAGTGACCGCGGTCGTCGTGACATCGACGGGCTCGGGCACGATCGACCAGGCGACAGACAGGTTGGACTCCCACATGCCGCGCTCCAGATAGTACATAGTCAGCGTGTGCGTGCCCGTGTAGAGCGAGCTCGGGTCAAACGTCACAAAGCTCGCGCCACCGTCGTCAGGGTAAGCCGTGTCGCTCTTGGTGCCGGAGACGTAGACAGTCGCCGCGGGCACCTCGACCTGCGTCCGCTCGTGGTTCTCCGCAAACGTCTTTGTGTCGTAGCAGTAGGAAAATGGAAAGTCTTCCGAGAAGTTGATGCACCCGCTGACCCGGCCGTGCTGGCCGCCCATGTCGAGGACCAGTTTGCCGTCGATATAGACCCAGACGTCATCGTCCCCGGAAAATGTAAATGTCTGCGGGACGTAGCTTCCGTCTGTCATCTCGATGTGCCCGTTGTCGGGGCAGGTGAAGGGAATGTCGATCCGGGTTCCGAACCCGAAGTCGTAGTGATAGGAATTGTTGTCGATGGATGTGTCATTGAAGGGGAAAAAGCCGTAGCGGCTGGACAGTTCCGCGGAATCCGCAAAACCGGTCGAGTCGATGTTGGTCGACCACAGGCAGCCCGTGCCGTCCGGGTCGGACTCCTCGTCGCGCATCTTCGCTAAGAAGAGACGACCAAAGGACGACGAAGCAAAAGATGCCGGGGACGAACCAGCCACTCCGGAAGAGACTCCAGATGCCGCTGCAGTCGGGCTGGCTGATGAAGCTCCTGCCACCGCCATATGAAGGGTGGTCTTCGAGCTGTCGAAGGTCCACTCCCTGACGCCAGTCGGCTCGCCGTCGATGTCCAGCTGGTCCTCCTCGGTGAAGGGGAAGAGAACGTCCGGGATGGCCTGGCCGAGAACAGTATCCTTGCTGTTGGCCCCGCCCAGAAATGCCTCATTAAAGAAAGGAGAGCACATCTTCGAGAGATCGTCCGGCAGGAGGCCCCGCGCCGCATCGGCGTAGTGGCCGTCGGAGCCGTCGAGAGCCATAAGGGAGTTATTTTCCGCGAAAAATGCGTCCGCCCTGCTGTAGCCGAAGAGGTTGAGCGTCTTTGCCACGTCTCCGGTGAAGGGGCTCTCCCCCGCTCCCTCTGGCTGAAAATGCCCCATGTAGATGGGCGCAAGCTCGCTGTGGCCGGTGTAGTAGTCGCTCAGGGCCTGGTTGAACTCGCGGTAGCGGAGGTAGGAGCGGTGGCTGCCGGCGTCATCTGCCGTGGCCGGATAGGTCGACGGTCGGTGGCCGGTCAGCTCGTAGTCTGTGTAGTAATCATAAAAGGTGGAATTGAGGTAAATGGTCTTGCCGCTCGTGTCGAGCTGACCTGTGACGAGGGGAGTCATGGAGTTGCCGCTGACCGACTCCGGGTCGAAAATGGATCCCGCCTCGGTCCAGTAGCCTGTGAGGTAGCCGTTGTCATAGACGACCGGGTCCTTGGGTGCGGCGAAGAAGCACGGATCCGTGATGTCATCGCGGATGTCCATCGTCCGCGTGACCTGGCCGTAATCCGGGAGGCCTGCTTCCGCATCTTCCTCGCTTGCCGCGAAGCGGATGCGAACGAAGTTCTTCGGAATCTCCACGTAGTAGACATTGCTTCGGATCTCGGCCTCGTCGGCTGCATTTTCCGATACGGTATCGGTTGCCTTGTCCAGGGAACTTAAGGGTTTCATTTTCCCAATGACGGTCTGGCCGTTGTCGTTGACGGCGGCGTACCAGACGATTCCATTTTCATTGGGAACGCCGCCTCCGTTCCGACCCTTGACGGAGCCCTTGTAGCTCGTCGCGGACAGGGATCCCTCGAAGTAGACCGGACGGAAGACGTCATCCGTATCGCATGGGCTCGGATCAGATGTGGTGGCGGATGGCCCGGGGGAGCTGTTCTGACTTGCATTCATCTGTGTGCCGGTCGTCCCTGATGCGGCCGCCGTGTCGGAGAAAGTGGCTTCTGACTGGGCGACATTTCCGGATACGACGGATGTCGCTGCTGCTTCTTTTGTCGAAGCTGCTGAGGCGGAAGACGCAAGGCCTGTCGCAAGGATGGCGGCGAGGCCGAGGGCGATCAGCACTTTACTTCTGGTTTGCACTTGATCGATCACCAGCTTTCATCTGGTATCGGGGAGGAGGGGCGGCCCGTGACCC
>OMTP01000284.1 GCA_900313955.1 uncultured Lachnospiraceae bacterium
CAGTTTGCGGTGTACCCTACGCCGCTATTTCAAGGTTTTACTGATTTGCGGCGTACCCTACGCCGCTATTTCAAGGTTTTACTGATTTGCGGCGTAGAGCCACGCTCGCTCTACGCCGCTTTTGCGATTTTCTAGAAATTTGCGGTGTACCCTACGTCGCTATTTCAAGGTTTTACTGATTTGCGGCGTACCCTACGCCGCAAATTGAAGGTTTGCTCGAATTGCGGCATTAAAGCAAGCAAGCCCTACATCGCGATCACAGCAAAGTTTCCATCTGTGGCGTAGTGTACGCCGCAGAATGAAGAATTGCTCGATTTACGGCATACCTGCGATGCGGTTTAACGTTTCCATCAGATTCTGTGCTTGTCCAGAAGAAAAATCCCCCGACAGACCATTAATTCGGCTCTTGTCAGGGGAGAAAACATAACAATGTATAACAATTGAATAGAATGACAGCTTACAGGATGATCATGGCGTCGCCCATGTCGCACATATCCATACAAAACTTACATTCGTCAGATTCTGGTTTACACAATGATCATGGCGTCGCCCATGTCGCATATGTCCATACAAATCTTACATTCGTCAGATTCTGGTTTACACAATGATCATGGCATCCCCGAAGGAGAAGAATCTGTAGCGCTCCTCTACGGCGTGCTCGTAGGCAGTCATGATGTGATCTTTGCCGGCAAAGGCCGAGACGAGCATAACCAGGGTCGACTCGGGCAAATGAAAGTTGGTGATGAGGCCGTCCATCATTTTGAACTTGTAGCCCGGATAGATGAAAATGCTTGTCCAGCTGCTGCCCGGCTGCAGAATGCCGTTCTCGTCGGTCGCGGACTCGAGGGTGCGGCAGGATGTGGTACCGACGCAAATGACTCTGTGGCCGCTTGCCCTGGTAGCATTGATGAGCCTGGCTGCTTCGGGCGTCACGATGTAGAACTCCGAGTGCATGTGGTGCTGGGTGACATCGTCCACCTTGACCGGACGGAAAGTACCCAGGCCTACATGAAGCGTCACATGGGCTATATTAACGCCCGAAGCCTTGATTTCCTCCAGAAGCTCTTTCGTGAAGTGAAGGCCGGCTGTCGGTGCAGCCGCGGAACCGTCATACTTTGCATATACTGTATTGTATCTGTTTTTATCTTTTAATTTGTGATGAATATAAGGAGGAAGCGGCATTTCCCCGAGTTTCAGAAGAACCTCTTCGAAAATGCCCTCGTAGGAAAACCGTATTTTCCTGTTGCCCTCCTCCAGGATCTCCTCAACAGTACCGACAAGGGGATAATTGCCATCTTCATCAGGATCACCAAAATTGATGACCTGTCCCGGCTGGCATTTCTTCCCGGGATTGACCAGGGTCTCCCACTCCGTGTCGGTCAGGCGCCGCAGCAGAAGAACCTCGACCTGACCGCCGGTCACATCGCGGTGGCCGTAGAGACGGGCCGGGATGACCTTGGTGTCATTGATGACGAGCGTATCACCCGGGTGAAGGTAACTGCCGACATTCCTGAATATGTCGTCCCGGTACTCTCCCGTAACCCGGTTCAAGTAAAGGAGGCGCGATGCCGACCGGTCCTCGAGTGGATCCTGGGCAATCAGCTCCTTAGGCAGGTCATAATAGAAATCAGACGTTTTCATAGCCATAAAAAATCTCTTCCTTACATACTTGATAATAATATCCGAAACCAAAAGGACGGTTCTGATGGATCCACTTGCCCGGAATCACCAGAACCGTCCCTGTTGGTCCCTACTTGCCCCCAAAGAGGTTGGTGACGAGGGACGGATCGTAGAGGACGATGTCCTTCTCGATGGAGGTAACTTTACAGTGGTCAATGGTGACGATGCAGAAAGAACAGTTGGGTGGGACATTGCCGTGCCAGAAGTCACCGCCCCAGAAGTGATGCATGAGGGCGCGGCCGGCGGCTCCGTGGGTCGAGATGAGAATGCGCTTCTCGTTGTTGTCCGGGTTCTCGAGGAGATCCTGAATGAAGCGGGCCGTGCGGATATAGACCTGGCGGACACTCTCCCCTCCCTCTGGCACCGGGTAATTTTCCATGTGGCCGGAAAGGGCATAGAGCAGCTCTTTCGGCACAGCTGTGCTGCTCGCCGAGACATCCCTGCCCTCTGCTTCGCCGAAAGACATCTCCATGAGACGGGGATCCTCGACAATGGACACACTGCGACCGCCCAGCACAAGTTGGGCGGTCTGAAGAGCCCTGGCCAGAGGACTCGAATAGCAGATGTCGAAGGATACGTCTTTTAATTTCTCACCGACAATCTGAGCCAGGCGGATGCCTCCCTCATCGAGAGGGATATCCGAACGGCCCTGCAGGAGATGCTTCTCATTCCATTTTGTCGTACCGTGACGCAAGACATATAATTCCATAGTATTTTCCAAAATAGGTTGCTGAAAATGACAGTTCCGGTGCCAGGCACACGAGATATTCGGAAACATTCGATTTGTGTGGGCGCCTGTCACCAGGCAATTGCCGGGGACGCACCCACACTTCGAGATGCTTATTTCCTGAGCTCGATGTGCATGGTCGTGAGGCCGTTCAGGATCTTCTTCATGGCAGCCTGGATGTCAGCGTCCTCGAGTGTCTTCTCGCGGTCGCGGAAAGTGAGGCTGTAGGCCATGGACTTGAAGCCCGGAAGGATGCCGGGGCCTTCGTAGACATCGAAGAGCTCACAGTTCTCGAGGATCTTGCCACCGCGCTGCTCGATCATCTTCTCAATCTCAGCATTGGTGATCTTGTCCGGAACGATCATGGAGAGATCGCGCGTGACGGCCGGATACTTGGGGATGTCGTGGAACTTGTAGTCGAAGGAGGCCATAGGCGTGATGGTCTTCAGGTCAAGAACCGCAATCACGGCGCGGGCACCGATGCCGTAGTTCCTGAGGACAAGAGGATGAACTTCTCCGATCTCACCGATCTCTTTTCCATCATAGAAAATGCCCGCCTGACGGCCCGGATGATAGTAAAAACGTCTCTTGTCCGTCGTGTACTCGACGCGATCGCGCATACCGATCTTCTCCAGAAATGCCTCGACGACGCCCTTCATGGTGAAGAACTCATTTTTCGAGGACTCATCATAAAGACCCAGGGTAAACTTCATGCGCTCGTCAGGAAGTTCCGTGAGCGGAAGTTCTTTCGCAAGGTAGACATTCCCCAGCTCATAGAGACGGACGCCCTTGTTTCTCCGGTTGTAGTTGGTGGCAAGAGAGGTCAGCATGCCGTTTAAGGACAGGGTTCTCATGATGGAGAACTCCGGACCAAGCGGGTTGCGGATCTCGATTGCCTTTCTCTCCGGAGCATCGGGCGGAAGAAGGAGCTTGTCGAAGACCCTGGGGGACTCGAAGCTGTAGCAGAAACCCTCGGAGAAACCGCAGTTCTCAGCCATGTCGCGAGCGATGTTTCTTATGCGCATGTCAAACTGCAGACCGCCGGCGGTCGCTGCGCCATGCGGAAGTGTGGTCGGGATATTGGCATAGCCGTAGAAGCGGGCGACTTCTTCGGCCAGGTCGCAGGTGCGGTGGATATCCTGACGGAATGTCGGGGCGATGACGACATTTCTCTCCTTGTCGTAGCTCATGCCCTCTTCCTCGAAATAGGCGATCATCTGCTCCGGGGTCAGGTCGATGCCCAGCATGGCGTTGATCTTGTCCGGCTCAAAGACTACCTCGCTGGGCTCACGCCTGACTGGATAGACATCGACGGCGCCACCGACAACTTCTCCGGCTCCAAACTCCTCCATAAGTTCACAGGCGCGGTTGACAGCTTCCATCGCCGTGTTGGGATCAAGGCCCTTGTCGAACTTCTGGGAAGCGTCGGTCTGCAGACCGATCCTCTTGGAGGAAAGGCGGATATTGGTGCCGTCAAAGCAGGCTGCCTCGAAGAGAACATTTTTTACATTATCGGTAATCATGGAGTCCTCGCCGCCCATGATGCCGGCGATGCCGACATATCGCTCGGCGTCCGCGATCATGAGGACATTTTCATCAAGAGGACGATCCTGACCGTCAAGAGTCTTAAAGGTCTCGCCATTCTTTGCGCGCCTGACAACGATCTTATGGCCCCTGATGGTGTCGTAGTCGTAGGAGTGCATGGGCTGGCCATACTCTTCCATGATGTAGTTGGTGATGTCGACGATATTGTTGATGGGACGGATGCCCTCAGAGGCGAGGCATCTCTGCATCCACTTTGGGGAGGGACCAAGCCTGACATTCTTGACGACACGTGCTGTATAGCGTGGGCACAGGTTCGTGTCCTCAACCTCGACGGAGACGTAGTCACTTACGTCCTCGTCGTTTCCCGTCTCTTTGACGACGGGCGGATGGAAGCTCTTGTGGAAGGTGGCTGCGGCCTCGCGGGCGATACCGATGACGGAGTAGCAGTCCACGCGGTTGGATGTGATCTCGTACTCGACGACGGCGTCATGGAGGCCCAGAATCTCGATGGCGTCGGCACCCACCGGGGTGTCGTCCGGGAAGACGTAGATGCCGTACTCGGGTGCCTCAGGGTAGAACTCGCGGGAAGATCCCAGCTCCTCGATGGAGCAGATCATTCCGTCAGACTCGACGCCGCGCAGCATGCCCTTCTCGATCTTGATGCCACCCTCGGCCTTGTCGCCGTCACGGGATCCTGCGACGGACCCGCCGACCAGAACAACCGGAACTTTCTGTCCCGCAGCTACATTGGGTGCGCCGCAGACGATCTGCAGGGGCGCGTCGCCGCCGACATTGACCTTGCAGATGTGCAGATGGTCGGAATTGGGATGCGGCTCGCAAGTCAGCACCTCACCGACTACAATCTTGTCGAGATTTTTATCTAATTCGGTACAAGTCTCAACTTTCGTACCAGAAAGAGTCATAGCGTCACAGTAGTCCCTGGGTGACACATCAAGGTCCGGGACGTACTGTTTTAACCAGGTAAATGATGTATTCATGTCGTTTCTATCTTCCTTCCAGAAATGGATGTAAATGCTTGGGGTGCCGGGACGGGCGATCCACGGGTCGCGGTTTTTCCACCCCCGTTTTTTGCGCCAAGACCCGCCGGCAGGGAAATCACACAGGAAAAATGTCTTCCGGAGTGAACCTTTGAGGGGCGCTGAACGTCCAGTGGACGTTCGAAGAGCAGCCGACCGAAGCGGAGCGTAGAGTCCGCGGAGGAAGTCATTTTCCCTGCGCGAATTCGCCCCGCCAGCGTCAGAACTGGCTCAGGAACCTCACGTCATTTTCATAGAGGAGACGCATGTCGTCGATCTCGTACTTGAGAAGAGCGATGCGCTCCAGACCAACGCCGAAGGCGAAGCCGCCGTACTCATTGGGATCGAGGCCGCACATCTCCAGGACGTGTGGATGAACCATGCCGCAGCCGAGGATCTCAATCCAGCCCTCGCCCTTGCAGAAGCGGCATCCCTTGCCGCCGCATTTGAAGCAGCTGACGTCCATCTCCGCGGATGGCTCCGTGAATGGGAAGTGATGGGGACGGAATTTGGTCTTCGTGTCCTCGCCGAACATTTTCTTGGCGAAGATATCGAGCGTTCCTTTGAGGTCGGCAAATGTGATGCCCTTGTCGATGACAAGTCCCTCGATCTGATGGAAGGAGGGAGAATGCGTCGCGTCCACTTCATCGGAACGGAAGACACGGCCCGGGGCAATCATGCGGATGGGAACCTTGCCCTGCTCCATGACGCGGGCCTGAATCGGGGACGTCTGCGTGCGGAGGAGAATATCATCCGTGATATAAAAAGTATCCTGCTCATCCTTGGCCGGATGGTTGGGAGGGATATTGAGTTTCGTAAAGTTGTATTCGTCGTACTCGATCTCCGGTCCCTCCATGACCTCGTAGCCCATGCCCGTGAAGATCCTCTCGACTTCCTCGAGAGCAATGGAGTTGGGATGGCGGTGGCCGACATTGATCTTCTTCGCCGGAAGCGTCACATCAATTGCCTCATTTTTCAGGCGGTCATTCATGGCAGCGGCTTCCAGACGTTCCCTGGACTCGGCCAGTTGTGCCTCGATTTCCTGGCGGGCCTCATTGACCCATTTTCCAACCATGGGCTTCTCTTCCTTGGGAACATCGCGCATCATTTTCATGACCTGCGTTAGCGTTCCTTTCTTGCCGAGAATTCCGACGCGGATCTCGTTCAATGATCCCAGGGCCTCGGCGCGCCTGATCTTGTCAATCGCCTGATCCCGGATCTCTTTTACTCTCTCTTCAATTTCACTCATGTGAACCTCCTCTATATGATGAATCGTCCTCGTCCTCCCACGGTATATAGATGTCCGCAGGCTGATGGTCAGGAGTCATTTCATCCTCGTCATGGATCGGTTTCCAAACCGAATATTCATCCAGCTCATGCTCGATCTCATAGGCCTTTCTGACCCGCGCGTCCCTCACCGCATCGATCGTGCTCACAAAGAGATTTCCTTCAGGATCTTCGAAAATGAGCCGGTTCAGCTCTGCCCCAATAAGCAGAAAATAACAACAGAAATACATCCAGATCATGCTTAAAATGATACCCGTCAGGGATCCGTAAATGGCCGTGAAGTTCTGGTTGTGCTCATAGTAGAGGGAAATGAGATAGGAGAAGAACATCCACACCGTTGATACGATGAGTGCCCCCGGCAGCTGGCTCCTCATGGTGTAGTGGCAGTTGGGCAGCACCGTATACATGAGGACAAAGACAAAGATAAGTCCCAGATAGGCGAAAAGCACCTGATAGGTCCTGATGAAATCAATAAATTCGCGGACGAAGGGGTGCTGGACGTTGAGATCCGCCTGGATCTTCTGGCCGTACATGGCTGCGATAATGGCTCCTGTGACGAGGGCCATGAAGAGCACAACGTAAAGCATGGAGCGAATGCGCAGAAAGAACCACCCTCTCGTCTCTTTGACCCTGCTGATCACGTTGAGCCCATTGCTGAGCGCATGAACAAACTTGGCCGCCGACCAGATGAGGATCAGGATGGACAGCGGCACATAGATATAGGTCTTGCTGTTGACCTCCATGATGATGGTCGACACATAATCTTTCAGTCCGCTCGGCACGACCGCCATGAGGCCATCGGTAAAGGCCCCCATGTCGACGCCCGTCCGCTCGGACACAGCCGCGACAATCATGAAGAAGGGAACGAAGGACAGAATGAGGAAGTAGGCACAGGTCGCCGCGTAAGCCCCCATGTGATCATCCCCGCATCTCTTGCCGAAGGACATCAGAATCTTACTGACATCTTTTATCATGAACTATTCGATTACCTTATGTATTTTCTGTCGTGTTTTATTTGTATTACATTTTGTATTGTTTTATAAAATACTAAATGTATAGCATGTCGTTGTGCTGTACACTTCTCCTGCCTTCAGGAGAGGCGTCGCAAAGGCCTTCTGGTTGACGCTGTCAGGAAAATGCTGCGTCTCCATGGCAAACCCGTCGTGTGCACCGTATGTATGCCCCTTCTTTCCCACCGGACCGAAAATGAAATTGCCGGCATAGAACTGCATCCCCGGCTGATCGGTCATGACGGTCATCGTGATGCCGGTCTTGTCTCCCGTAGCCCAGGCGACATTGCGGAGGCCGCTGCCGTCGAGGGCGAAGTTGTGGTCATAGCCACCCGTGTGCGCGAGCTGCTCATCTTCCGCCCCTGCATCCTGGGCGATGGTCTTAGGGTTCCTGAAGTCAAAAGGCGTTCCCTCGACTTTGTCTGTGCGCCCGTAGGGAATGGACTCCTCGTCGACCGGCGTGTAGCCTGTGGCCGCAATTTTGACCGTGTGTTCCATGATCTTGCCGCTGCCCTCTCCATTTAAGTTGAAGTAGGTGTGGTTGGTCATGTTGACCATGGTGTCTTTGTCGGACTTGCCCTCATAGTGGATCTTGACCTTGTTCATCTCGGTCAGCATGTAAGTGACCGTGACCCTGAAGGTTCCCGGGAAGCCCTGGTCGCCGTCGGGGCTTGTGAGTGTAAAGGAGACGCTGCCGTTCTTCTCATTGGGTACAGCATCCCACATGCGGAATTCGTAACCGTCGGGCCCGCTGTGCAGGTTGTTCTTGTCGCGCTCATTTTTCACCAGCGTATACGTCTTGCCATTGAGCATAAAGCTTGCTCCCCCGATGCGGTTGCCGTTTCTGCCGATGGTTGCCCCGAAGTGAGGCGGATTGTCCTCGTAGGCCGGGACATTGTCATAACCGAGGACAACATCAACAAACTCTCCCTTTTTGTCCGGAACAACGATGCTCTGCATGATGGCCCCGAAGTCGAGGACAGTCATGGACGCCCCTTTCCCGTTGGTCACCGTATAAGCGGTTACCTTCTCTCCCTTTTTTGTTGTTCCAAAATCGGCTTTTGTGATCTTCATATATGCCTCTTTTCTTCCTCCAGAGGGTTTACATAAACAAAAAAAGCGCAGTACAGATGCATCTACGCCTGCATCCTCTTTTTTGTGTCCATGAAAATGACCCGGAATGCCGTTCCTGAGAAACTGACGCCTAGCGAAAATACCAGGTGGGTTGCCGCAGATGCGTTCTCTGCCGTCCACACGGGGGAGGCATGACATCGATACGCCCGATATAGGCATCCCTTATGTCAAAATGTAGGTTCAGTATAAATAAGCAGGTGATCGCACATTCCAGGCTCGACAAATATTATAAACGATTACAGAAGGGATGTAAATGACTTTCATCCCCTAAGGTCGCGGACCAGGTCCGCGGCGTGGGAGTCGGTCATGCCCGAGATCGAATCCGTCGCAAGGAGAAGACGGTGATAAGCGCACTCCTCTTTGGGCCTGCCGCGGGTGGCAGCCTCATAGACCTGCTTGTAATCGGCCGAAATGAGGGAGAGATATTTCTCCTCCATGAGGCCTGGATATGTGCCGGGCTCGTAGGCGAGGGCAGCCGGAACCATCTTGTCAAGAAGAAATGTCAGCATATTGTTGGCAGCAATCTCAGTCATAAAGATGGAGCTCGTCGTGAAGGCCCGATTGTAGGCGATCGTCTTCAGGGCCATGAGCAGTTTTTTCGGCGTCCGCTCGGAGATAAGTTCTTTTTTCCGTCTGCCCGCCATGAGATTGGCATAGTCCTTCATAAAGCTCTGCGTCGCCTCAGAGATGAGCAAGTCCTGCACATCAAGAAGCCAGCGGCGAATCGCGTACTCGTCCGCATTTTCCACCTGAGTGAGACGAGCCATGTCGTGGAGCTTATCGAGATTTGTGATCATTTCCTTCTTGACAGACATCTCGCGCAGGTCGCTGATCAAGTCCTCGTAGGTCACAAAGCCCTTCTTGAAGGCATCCTCAATATCGGCCGTGGCGTAGGCAATATCATCGGCCGCTTCCAGAAGAAATGTCATGGGAGTGCGGCAGTAGCATGCTCCGGTCGCATATTCAATGCGGTCAACAATGTCCGCCTCCGAAGCCATGTAGCCCATCTTATGGAGGGCAATGTCGGAGCTTTCAGGGTCCATTTTCAGAGAAGACACCGGATATTTGATGGCCGTGGCGAGGACCGCGCATGTGAGATTGAGGCCCCCGTCGCTCACAGGAAAATGCAGGTGGGTAAGAAGTCGGAGTCCCTGAGCATTTCCCTCGAAATGAAGAAGATCCTCTCTCTCCTCGTCGCTTAGAAAATGCACGACGCTTTGGCCCATGTAGCTGACGCCCGCCAAATTCTTCCTGAACCACTCTCGTATGGCCTCCTCGCCAAAATGCCCGAAGGGGGGATTGCCGATGTCGTGAATAAGACCTGCGCACTCGAGGACATCGCACAGGCTGCTCACCATGTCCGGCGTGAAGTCGGGGTCGAGCCCGCTTGTCAGCACGGACCTGCCGACGTTTTGCGCCAGCGACTTGCCGATGGACGCCACTTCGAGGGAGTGAGTGAGTCTCGTCCTGATAAAATCGCTCTTGTCGAGCGGAAAAACCTGCGTCTTATCCTGAAGACGCCGAAAGGAGGCACTCTCGATGATGCGGTGAGAGTCCCTTCCAAACGCGCTCCGAAGGTCCCTCTCCTCCCCGCGGTTCTCGTGGCTCAGCCTCTCATCCGAGAGCAGGGTCTTCCAGTTCATTCCTTACTTCCTCCCTGAGAAATCATTTGCAGCAGCCCATTGGTTCGTCCCCTTACCTGCTTTGAGCAGATAGAGAGACTTAACTTGTAGTGAAGCAAGAAGGTGTCAGGCACCGGACAGTTCCGGGCGCCTGACACCTTCCGTGAGCAGTCAGATAACCTTCCCTGCCCTGGAACAAGTCAATTTATCGGTCCATGATCAGGAAGCAAGGATGCCCTCCTGAATCGTTACCATTCATCTGACTCAGAGCCGTCTTACTCCCTGATGCCCAGGATGTCGAGAACTTCAGCCTGCATGGCATCGACGTCCGCCTCGCGCTTGTGGCGGACGGGAGCAGTGCGGATGGTGGTGATTGCACGTGGCTCCTCTGTACCGGCTTTGGAGCTTAAGAGGTCGATCATCTCGAAGTCGGACTTGCCTTCTTTTTCATCCGGGGCGATGGCGCCGAGGACGGCCGGAGCAAACTTGTAGGGGCTGGCTGTAGAGGCGATGATTGTAGGCGTAGTGTCGCCTGTCTCCTCTGCGTACTTGCGGTAGACGTAGTTGGCGACGCCTGTGTGGGTGTCGATGACGTAGCCTGTATTGAGGTAGAGCTTACGGATGCCCGCGAAATTCTCCTCCTCTGTCGCGAAGCCGCCGCGGAAGTCGGTGAGCTTTGCGCGCATGTCATCGGTGATGACGTACTCGCCCTTCTCTGTCAGATCCTTCATGAATGCGGCGCAGCGATCCGGATCCTCTCCCGCTGCCCTGTAGATGAGACGCTCCAGGTTCGAGGAGATGAGGATGTCCATGGACGGTGACGACGTCAGGATAAAGGGGCGCTTCTTGTTGTAGTCGCCGGTCTCAAAGAAATCGTAGAGAACCTTGTTCTCGTTGGATGCGCAGATCAGCTTGTTTACCGGCAGGCCCATGAGCTTAGCATAATAGGCAGCGAGAATGTTACCGAAGTTGCCGGTCGGAACTGTAATGTTGATGAGGTCGCCGGACTTGATCTCGCCTGCCCTGACAAGGCGGGTATAAGCGTAGACATAGTAGACGACCTGCGGGACAAGGCGTCCGATGTTGATGGAGTTGGCCGAGGAGAACTGGTAGCCGTGAGCGCCAATCTTCTCATTTAAAGCCTTGTCGTTGAACATTTTCTTGACGGCGGACTGGGCGTCGTCGAAGTTGCCGTGGATGGCAACGACGTGGGTGTTGTCACCGGCCTGCGTGACCATCTGCAGCTTCTGAATATTGGAGACTCCGTCCTTGGGGTAGAAGACGATGATCTCGGTACCCGGGACGTCCGCGAAACCCGCCATGGCTGCCTTGCCAGTGTCGCCGCTGGTTGCGGTCAGGATGACGATCTTCCCCGCGATGTTGTTCTTCTTTGCGGCGGTCGTCATAAGATGAGGCAGGATGGACAAGGCCATGTCCTTGAAGGCGATGGTCGCGCCGTGGTAGAGCTCGAGGTAGTAGACGCCGTCTTTTTTGACGACCGGGGCGATCTCCCCGGT
Organism: uncultured Lachnospiraceae bacterium; assembly: GCA_900313955.1. Taxonomy (GTDB): domain Bacteria; phylum Bacillota; class Clostridia; order Lachnospirales; family Lachnospiraceae; genus Chordicoccus. The sequence goes on from OMTP01000284.1 coordinate 11,560, forward strand.
GTCAAACTTGCTGTCGTAGGCGCCGGCGATGCAGGCCTTCAGCTCTTCTTCGGTGTAGTCGGTCAGGAAGAGTTTCATGACCTCGTAGGCGACTTCCTGGTAGCTCATCCTGGCGAGATCGTCGAGAGAGACGTCGATGGCCGGGATTTCAGTCGGAACGAAGAGGCCTCCGTCGCGGCTGAGCCCCTGAAGGACTGCCTGGGAGGCGGTCACGGACATGCGGCTTCTGGTGGATGTGTATGTTAATGCCATGATATATTTTCCTTTCCTTACTTGTTGTTGACGGCGGTGACCAGTGCGTCGATGGAGGCACGGATGATATCCGGATCGAGGCCTGCGCCCCAGGTCATTTTCCCATCGGGCCACTTGAGGCCGACGTAGGCGATGGCGCGGGAGGACGACGACTTCTCGAGGGCGTGCTCCGTGTAGGTCTCGAGGAAGTAATCGAGATGGTAAGCTTCTTTGATCGCGTTGCTGACGGCGTCCAGACGGCCGTTGCCGGTCGCCGTCACTGTGACGGCCTCGCCGTCGTTGGCGGATGTCGTCACATGAGCCGTGATGCCGTCCTTCTGCTCAAAATGCACCTCGGAGATGCTGTAGGGAGACGTGAGTCCCTCGAAATTGTTCTTGAAGATGTCGAAGATCTCCTCGGGTGTCAGCTCCTCGTGCTTCCTGTCAGAGACTTCCTTGCAGGCGTAGCCCATGGCTTCCTTCATCTTCTTGGGCAGGTTGAGGCCGAACTTGGTCTCAAGAATGAAGCCTACGCCGCCCTTGCCGGACTGGGAGTTGATGCGGATGACGTCCGCGTCGTAGTGGCGGCCGACATCGGTCGGATCGATGGGCAGGTAGGGGACGGTCCAGTGATCGGGATCCTTCTCCTCTCTCCACTTCATGCCCTTGGCGATGGCGTCCTGGTGAGAGCCGGAGAAAGCGGCGAAGACGAGCTGGCCGGCATAGGGCTGTCTCTCAGAGATATTCATGCCTGTGCACTCCTCGTATGTCTCCTGAATCTCCGTCATGTTGGAGAAGTCAAGGCCGGGATCAACGCCCTGGGCGTACATATTCATGCCAACCGTGACAAGGTCGACATTTCCCGTCCTCTCTCCGTTGCCGAAGAGGGTTCCCTCGACGCGGTCAGCGCCGGCCAGAATGCCAAGCTCTGTGTCCGCGACGCCACAGCCACGGTCGTTGTGAGGATGAATGGAAATGACGACATTTTCACGATACTTCAGGTGCTTATGCATGTACTCGACCTGCTGGGCAAAGACATGTGGCTCAGCCAGCTCGACCGTGACGGGCAGATTGATAATGGCCTTCTTGTCGGCTGTCGGCTGCCAGACGTCGAGAACGGCATTGCAGACCTCAAGGGCGTACTCGGGCTCGGTGCCGGTGAAGCTCTCCGGGCTGTACTCGAAGCGGATATCCTGATCCGTCTCAGCCGCCAGATCTTTCAGCATCTGAGCGCCGAAGACAGCCAGATCCTTGATGCCCTCCTTTGATTTGCGGAAAACCTGCTGGCGCTGGGCATAGGATGTCGAATTGTAGACATGAACGATAGCGTGGGGAGCTCCCTTGATCGCCTCAAATGTCTTCCTGATAATATGCTCGCGGGCCTGGGTCAGAACCTGAATCGTCACATCGTCAGGAATCATATTTCTCTCGATGAGGGTGCGGCAGAGCTCGTATTCCGTCTCGGAGGCTGCAGGGAAGCCAATCTCAATCTCCTTGAAGCCCATCTTGATCAGCATGTTGTAGAATTCAAGCTTCTGGTCGAGGCTCATGGGAATGACCAGGGCCTGGTTGCCGTCTCTGAGATCCACAGAGCACCACTGCGGTGCTTTCTCAATGTGATCCTTTTTTGCCCAGTCGAAACATTCTTCCGGCGGCATAAAATACTGGCGGGTATACTTCCTGTAATCCATCATATTCTAAATCAAATCTCCTTTCACGAGGACGTATTTCGTTCTCCCTTTCGTGCTAAAAACTGACAAAGTCAAATCATTTTCTTACGCAAGCGGTGCACTCCCCGGAAGGTCACCTTCGCGGGGAAGCAGAATCTTCTCCCAAACCACACATCGACGCAATGCTGTCGCTGTTTCGTCTCTCCGCATGTACTTCGGACGTCCTTCCTCCACATCATCTGAGGCGTCTGGTGACAGGCACCCGTTATTCAGGCAGCCAGCCGTTCTCTCTGAGGAACTCTTCGATGCGGGCCAGAGCCGTGTGCAGATGGTCAATACTGTAGGCGTAGCTGATGCGGACAAAGCCCTCGCCGCACTCTCCGAAGGCGTCTCCGGGAATAATGGCGACAGATTTTTCATGAAGCAGCCGCTCGCAGAACTCCTCGGATCTCAGTCCCGTCGACTGAATGCTGGGGAAAACATAGAAGGCCCCTTTGGGGTCAAATGTGTGCAGCCCCATGCCGTTGAGGCGCATGACGACAAGTCTTCGGCGTTTATTGTATTCGTTCCGCATGGCCTCAACAGCCTCGTCGCAGGAGGAGAGCGCCGTGATGGCTGCGTACTGACTCGTTGTCGGCGCGGACATGATGCAGCTCTGATGAATCTTGGTCATGAGATGAATGACCGGCTGCGGTCCCGCTGCATAGCCCAGTCTCCATCCCGTCATGGCATATGTCTTTGAGAAGCCGTTGACAACGATGGTTCTCTCTCTCATACCGGGAAATGAGGCAATACTGACCGGATCCTGGTCTCCGTAGATGAGTTCTGAGTAGATTTCATCGGACAGGACGAAAATGTTTGTATCCTTTAAGACCTCCGCTATCTTCTCCAGATCCTTCTTATCCATGACCGCACCTGTCGGATTATTGGGATAGGGCAAAATAAGCAGCTTGGTTCTGGGCGTGATCGCCGCCTTCAGGTCCTCAGCCGTCAGCTTAAAATCATTTTCCTCTCTGGTCGCGATGTGAACCGGGACGCCGCCTGTCAGGGTCGTGATCGGCTCGTAGCAGACGAAGCAGGGCTCGGGGATAATCACTTCCTCGCCCGGCTCGACGAGGGCCCGGATGGCCATGTCAATGGCCTCGCTGCCGCCGACTGTCACAAGAACTTCCTTGTCATTGTAATCAAGACTGAAGCGCCTCTTTAAATAGCGGGTGATCTCGATGCGGAGATCCTTCATGCCCGCATTCGCTGTGTATTTTGTCTTGCCGTGTTCGAGGGACGTGATGGCCGTGTCCCTGATGGCCCACGGAGTTCTGAAATCCGGTTCCCCCACACCGAGGGAGATGCAGTTGGGCATCTCGGCAGCCAAAGTGAAGAACTTCCGGATGCCGGAGGGGCGCATGTCCATGGCTGCCTTCGACATCAGTTTATCATAATCCATCATTTTATTCGTTCCACTCCCTGTCGTCTACTTCTTCTCCCTGGTACAGCCTTCCGGACTGCTTGTAAGTTCTCAGCTTAAAACTGGTCGATGTGGAAATGACATCGTCGAGGGGCGATAGACGCTTTGCCACAAACAGCGCGATCTCCTGGAAGGTGTGGCCCTTGAGCTCCACAAGCAGATCGTAGGTGCCGCTCATGAGATAGACCGTGTCAACCTCATTAAAAGCAGCTATGCTCTGGGCGATCTCGTCGAAGCCACAGCTCTTTCTGGGGGAGACGTGCAGCTCGATCATGGCCTCGATGCGGTCGACGCCAGCCTGGTCCCAGTCCACCAGAGTCTCGAAACCGTGAATGTATCCTTTTTCCTGGGCCTCATCCATGAGGCGGCCTACCTCTTCTGTCGAAATATCAAGCATCGCCGCAATCTCTTCCATGGGAAGGCGGGCGTTCTTCTCCATAAGGCGGAGAAAGTCTTCCATCTTCTTATCTACTGCCATCTGCTTTCCTCCAATCAAATCAAGCAATCTTTGAACCATTATATCAGAAACTTCCTATAAGTGAATCCCATTTTCTTTCTGAACAGAAAGAAAAGCTCCCGCATCATCAGATGCAGGAGCTTCGCGCGTAGCCGGTAAGAGAATCGAACTCTTGTTTCCGCCGTGAGAGGGCGGCGTCTTAGCCTCTTGACCAACCGGCCACAACAAGAAGTATTATAGCCGGTCAATGATCAAATTGCAAGTACTTTTTTATTTTTTTCGTTTTTTTCAAAATGAAGGTTACAGTTCACGGGTGGATCACTTCGGCGCTTCGCACAAAGGCCTTCTTCCTTCACTTAGTAATTTTCGCCGCAAAAGCAGG
>OMTP01000283.1 GCA_900313955.1 uncultured Lachnospiraceae bacterium
TGATCTTTGAGAGGCGACACCCAGAATCGAACTGGGGATAAGGGTTTTGCAGACCATGCGGCCGGGTTCCGGAAATCCGCTCTGTCAGCGGGTTTCCGGCCTCCTCCATCATTTCATGACCTAACGCGTGACCCAATCGTATGTCGTCCAAAAAGGAAAGGAATACATGGGATTTATTCTTACTTTTCAGGGAGCTAAGCTCTTGTTTTATTCATAATCTACAGTTTTGTACAGATGATTCTTTCTCCACTTTGACAGCCCTTCTTTTTCAATAAGGATCTTTGAACCTATTCTCATTGTCGGGAACCCGCTTACCTGCGTAAGCTTATAAGCGTTCGCCTTGCTGATCTGGAAAATCGTCATCAAATCTCTGACTGTATAATATAAGGATTCATCGCTTTTGTCCATCTTGTCTCCTATTCTTTTTCAGGATTTCATAAGCAGCCGTGAGTTACGGTGCTTCAAGTTCCCTCGGGAAGAAATCAATGTCGCAGTCTGTCTCGATGGCCTCATCAACAAGCTTCATTTTCTCCGGGCTGATATGTCCCAGATAGTACAAAATACTGCGCTTGTCGAGCCGCATCAGATTTTCTGTCCTGACGACGGATTCCTCCGGAAGGTTTCCTTCTGTCCCGATATTGACATGGGTGGGAATATAGACCCTGTCAAGTTCTGTGGAAATTTCCGCTGTGAGGATCTTCTGGGAGTATACGTTTCCGGCGTCATTCTGAATGACAAGAACCGGAACTGGTCCCTGAAGTGCTTCTCTTCCGCGGCTTCCTTTGCCAGGATCTGCACAATAGACGTCTCCTCTTCGGAAGACCCAGTCATTGTGAAGTTTGGTTTTATGAAATGATGGTTTCATTTCGATGCCTCCTATCATAACGGGGTTATTTTCCCCGTGTGTTGCAATAAAATCTCTTTGCATTTTTCTCTTCACCTCAAAGATAAGGATTCACATCAGGCGGCCATGTGCTTCATAGCTCCATGGGTGGTCAGCCCTCCCGTAGTTCTTACCGGACCGCCAAATAGACGGAAGTATCATTGTCCCTCATGCGTTTCATCGCCCTACCGGATGCAGTCCGACAGTATCAGTCATGGTCTCCGCTCGTACCCTCCTTATAGTCACCGCGCATGTCCTGATTGGCTGGCGCTCCCGCGCCCGCATGGGAATGTACCTGATGCATGTGTATTCAATTGTCAAAGAGCTCCGAGGGCTCATATTGTACGGAATACATCCCTCTACTCTTAAACACAAACCAGGCACTTGTATAACCCCTTTTCCGAAAATTTTTTTAATTTTTTTCATCCATCTTTCTACGAATCGCTTTCAAACTTCTCGCAAGAGACTTTGTCACGGCCTCCTGAGTGACATGTTCCTCAAAAGCGATCTGTTCTTCTGTGAGTCCATCGCAGTAATATCTGATGAGGCGACGACGCTGGATCTCTGTCATGTGCAGTCCCGCACAGACCAGCCGCAGCTTCCTGAGCTTCTGCTGACGCTCTTCTTCCTCTTCTTTTTCAATCATCAGGTTGCAGGGATCCATGGCTTCTTCCATCAGTCGGTCAGACGGAGAATACACCTGAGTGACATCCTTCTTATAGTTCCCTTTCCTTCTTGCCCTCTGGCGATACTTTTTATTATTATTGCGGCTGATTCGAATGGCCTCAGCCATGGCCATCGTCATGTAAATGAACGGCTCATATTCTTTTAAAGCAAGTGCTTTGCTTTCTCTTAACTCCTCCTCTGACATCTCAGATGCGACCGCGAAGGTGCAGCCCTGCAGTGGCTGACCATACTCGTGAACCAGGTTAATTACTACGAAATCTCTTTTTGCTTCTGTCATTACTTCCACCTCACGTTTATGTATTGGTGGCAGTCGGCCGACAGCCATGTTTTTGTTTCTGGAAAAATCTTACCGCAAAAGTATGTTCGGTGGTGTTCGGACATAGTTCAAAATAGTTCAGAATGGTTCAGGAGGGTTCAGAAGGGTTCAGCATCGTTCACTCATGTTCAGCAGTGTTCAGTCATGTTCAGCAGTGTTCAGTCATGTTCGGGCCTGATGATTACCGACAATAATAAAAAATCCTGCTGGAATATTTCCAGCAGGACCGAATAAGGCTGATGTTTTGTTTACTTGTGAAACTGTACAGTGAAGAGATATGTATAATCGGCTTCAGGAGACATGCCATTGACAATCTCCTCCACTGGGACGACTCCTATGTGGTCTTTGCCGTAGTAGAGCGCACATAGAGGGTAGGTGTTTTCATCTGACGGCACGACGAGGTCGGATATGACACTGCCTGAGCGACCGTAATATTTTCTTTTATCGACATTTTCCAGAATGGGAATTGCTGTTTCATATTGATTTCCGGAGAACTCTGACCGGCTGGATGCATCAAAGTTGTAGCGTAAGATGACCTTGATTTCATAGGCATCAAAGTCAGGGACAAAAAGTAGAATGCCATCCTGACCGGCATTTTCTGTCTGCTCGGAAAAATCCATTTCCATTAATGATTTGCCGATTTACAGTTGCTTAATTACAAATTTTGGGGACCTGTCCCTCGCAGACTAGGTGTTCATTGGTGTACGGTTTCTGACTTGACAGTAATTTGGGAAATTCATATAATAAAGGCAAGAAGAGAGCACTGCGACAAGCGGTTTTAACTCTCCTCGTAATGGATTATAGTTTTTCAACCGGAACCATCACTTGCCAGAGTGGTGGTTCTTTCTACGTCTAACTATTATTGTTACAGTAAATGTACCAATGTGAAATGTTATACGCATAGGCTCACCCCCTTTCGGAGGATGACTGAGTCAAAACCACCTGCCGATGTGCAGTACTCTTGTCCATAAGGACGAGCTTCATTTTACGCCTATCCATGCAATTTCTCAATTATATTTTTCATATACCTTTCCCATGGCTCATTTCTCCTTTGCGGCGTTGACCTCTTGATGAGAGAACCATGGGGACGTGGCAAAAGGCTGTCCATTTCAGGGCATAATAAAAGCTGTCGCACCATCGTGCGGCAGCCTTCTGTAAGACATTTCACTGATTGATAAATTATTCCGATTTTTCTAATGCTCTCTTCCGTGCTTCAGGCATTGTGCGTGTTGCCATGATATATCCAAAGTAAAGGAGCGCCTCTCTCTTGCGATAGTAAAGCTGTGTCCGGCCCAGGTGACAGTCCAAGGACAGAGCTTTGTCTGTACAGCACTCTCCGATATACTTTTCCTTAAGAATATGATAATATATGTCCCCGTTCTCAACTTCCATAAGCACGGCCTGCAGCGTCCTGTCAATCATGGGATCAAGAACTTCTGCAGAGGACAGCATGCGGATTGCAATTCTCACATCCTTCGTCTCCGGCTCTGTCGTCTGATCACCGAGAACCAGCAGACTCCTGATGATGTCTCCATCTGCTCCATAACGGTGACCGCATGAGCAGATCTTCTGATCGATCCAGATCGGCTTATGATAAGTGGCCAGCATCTGCTCGCTTCGACGGGAAAGTACCTGGGGATTCATCTGGCTCCACTGGATTTCCTGTAAAATCATGCGCAATGGCTTTGTTCCTGAATTCTTCTTCATTCTTTTGTTCTCCCTTTCATTTCACGCGATTCGAAAAAGAAGTACACTGCCTCCAGGGAAAGAAAAGGGAAGAACTCTCCCTGGGCGAAATTAAACAGCACTGCTTCTCTACGGATCCTTTGATCATCCATCTCATCTGAATAATTGTTTTTTATCTCGAGTACACCATTGACCTCATCCTTTGTGTTCTGTATAATAGAATCGTTGTCAAACGTACGTTCTTGCTTATAAGCCACATTATAGCCCGTCGAACGGATGTTTGCAATATGCTTTTTGAATTTTTTCACAGAAAAATTTCAATCTCACTTTTTGGAGGTATCGTATGTCGTATTTTGGAGATAACCTGAAGAGAATCAGAAAAGCAAAGAAAGTCACTCAGGAAGAACTCGCAGGCGTTGTGGGAGTCAACAAGAAGTACAGGCCCTTCAAATTCAGGGATGATAAGTAATCCATCCATTGCGGAGGTACGCATATGATTGATTCGATGAGGATCTATCGAAAGGCGGAAGTTCTCACAAAAAAGTACCACACGAGGGATCCGGAGGAAATCGCCGAGTCGTTGGGCATTTTCGTATCGGACACACTGGACAGTAAAAAGCTCCTGGGAATGTATTTCTACAAATGGAGAAACCGCTACATTTTCCTGCATCCGAACCTTGAACCTCATGTGAGAAAATGTATCATTGCTCATGAGCTCGGCCACGACCAGTTCCACCGAAAAGAATCAAAATACGGAGCCATGCAGGAGTATACTCTCTTTAAGATGAACACCCAGATGGAGTACGAGGCAAACGCATTTGCATCGCACCTGATCCTTGACACGGATGAAACCCTGGATCAGATCCATCATGGTGCAACTGTCGTCGATATCGCCCAGAATGCCTGTGTCGACATCAACCTGGTCCTGATCAAAGCAGAGGAACTCAGGAAAATGGGCTACGACCTGCTTATTCCCGGAGAGACGAACGGCAGCTTTCTCAAAAATGTATCACCTGACTTTGGGAAAGATCCATTTCAAGAATAGGAATCGAGGTGAAAATGTATGTCTACCACATGGAATCCATGGCACGGTTGCACGAAAATCTCCGCTGGATGCAAGCATTGCTATATGTACAGGAGAGATGCGGAGTACGGCAAAAAATCCTCTATCGTGACCAAGACATCCAGCTTTCGCCTCCCGGTCCAGAAAAACAGACACGGAGATTACAAGGTAAAACCTGAGGACGGCATTGTCTACACCTGCTTTACCTCCGACTTCTTCCATCCCGACGCCGATATATGGAGAAAAGAAGCCTGGGACATGATGCGGGAACGTTCAG
>OMTP01000282.1 GCA_900313955.1 uncultured Lachnospiraceae bacterium
GTAATTGGTAGGTAGATCGCATTCTTTTACAGGTAAGACTTTCTTGATATGATGTCCGCAACAAACAACATACATACCAAGGAGGTCTTTTTCTATGGATACAGTGAGAAGAAAAAAGTATGATGCTGAATGGATGGAGATGATAAGGAACCATGCAGCCAGCGGCCAGTCGATCAAACAGTGGTGCGCAAAGAATGGCATCGCCGAAAAGACATTCTACGTCAGGCGGAACAGCCTTATCAGCCGCGGGCTGTTGGACGCCTCCGGTGATCCTGACCAAGCGGTGGATCCATCTCAGATCCCATCGGCGGATGAACCACAGGACACAGGATTTGTGGAAATAACCGCAGCTCAACGCAGTCCGAAGCAGTCGACTGCTCTCGTACCATTTATCGCTGCTCCCGTGGCTGGCAGTGGGCTTGTCATTTATTATCGGGATTTTCAAATCGCGGTCAGCTCACTGTTCGACAGTCAGGCGCTTTCCAAGGTTCTGGAGGTGATGCGTCTTGTTGAATGATGCTGATCTTTCGAAGATAAAACATGTCTACATCAAACCAGGACGCACCGATATGCGCAAAGGAGCCCCGGGACTGACGGCGATTATCAAGTATGAATTTGGGCTGGATCCTTTTGACTCATCCTGCCTCTTTATGTTCTGTGGCTGCAAGAAGAACCTGATAAAAGCCGTGATCTGGGAGCGGGACGGGTTCTGTTTGCTTTCAAAAAAGTTATCGGGAGCAGGCCGCTTCTGCTGGCCAAAAACGGAAGAAGAAGTCAGGGAACTCACGCCAGAACAGTTTCATCGGCTGATGGAAGGGTTCACCATCGAGGGAACTATTCAGATGCGGAAACCAAAGTATCTCTGCTGAATGGTTCCCATATACCTAAGAAAACAAAGAACAGAGAAATTTTCAGGCGGAGAGACCCGGCGTGAATACTGCGAAAATCCAGTATTTATGCCGGGTCTTTCTCTGTCCCCCGGGCAAAAAAGTTAAAATAAATATACCTATTCTATTGACAAATAGGTATATTTATGATATCATATACCTATGAAAAGGGAGGTGATGACCATGTCGCTGGTGAAACTTAAAGATAAAAAATCCGGAACCGTCTATGTATATGAGTCCGAATCGTATTGGGATAAAGAAAAGAAGGCCCCGAGAAACCGGAGAAAACTCATTGGCAAGCTTGATGAGAATGGCAATATCATCCCAACAGGGAGAAAAAAGGCTGCCCCCGCGAAAGACGGCAGCACAGGGCAAAGTCAGAATTATGAAGAACTATATAACTCGTGCATTCAGGATTTAAAAGAAAAGGAGCGCAAAATCACAGAGCTGATCATTGAAAACGAAAAGCTCTCATCTCAGTTGAAGAAAGATCAGAAGATTTTTCAGCAGATCGGAGCATTGGTAAGATCGGACGGCTCATAAAAGCCGAAACTGGAGGCTCAGATGAAGACGAAAATCAGGAATACAAAGAAAGGAACGAAGGTAGCCATTGAAGACCTGAAGGTACTGGTGTACTCCGATACATATCTGGAGGCACGCTCTCCGGAGGAAATACTGGCCATTCTTCATACCTATTCAGATTGGATCCTGAAGGTCATCCCGATTATCGTGGACAATGAAAACCTCATCCAGAAACTTTTACAGGAAAATCATCTTCAGGCGGATTATCGATTCGGTCAGAGAAGCGAAAAAATGTCAGTTGTTGCCGGAAAAGAGTCTTCGGAAAAAGGCGGGGATGCTTCCGGATCTCCGGAAGCGGCCAATGACAGGAAGACCAACAGCGATGAATCCCTGAAGGAATCAGGCGGGGCGTCCGAAGAGTTCCTGGAACCTCCAGCATCTAAAGATAAGGTGAAAGAGAAGCCACGCCGGTCCGATGGCTGCATGAATCAAAAGTATGGTAAGCTACCTGTCCATGATATCCATGTCACTTACACGGAGGAACAGAAAGAAAAGCTGTTTGGAACTTCGCAGCTTAATGAGGCGGGCGAGGAAATCGTTGAAGAAATCGGGTATGTACCCGGCCATTTCTTCATACGGCGGTATCATATCCATACTTATAAAACACCAAAAGGAAAGATCGTCCGCCCCATGAAGGCCGGAGACGTGAAAATGAAAAAGGGAAGCAGGTTCTCCGCGGAACTGATGGCTTTTGTAGCGGAACAGCGTTTCTTCCTGATGACACCATACGCGCGTCTGGAAAAGTACCTGAAGACATATGGGTTTCATATATCCCGTCAGCTGATGGCAGCAAAGATGATCCAGTATTCTTTTGAACTGTTTGAGCCGGTCATAGGCCGGATGTGGTTCCACCTGAAAAGGTCGGGCTATATTCAGGCGGACGAAACATTTATCAGGATCCTGACATTGTTGAAGAACAACCCCTCCAAGCGATGCTTTATGTGGGAATTCATGACATCCGAGCTTTGTACGGATGCTCCCAAAGTTGTTATTTACCATTATGATGAGTCGTGGGCGTATGATGTGGTTGAGGAACTCCTGGGGGATTTTGACGGACACCTGATATCTGACGGGAAGGACGCCTACCATATCTTCGGCGAGCGGTCCAATGGAAACGTAACGAACTGCGGCTGCCTGTCACATCTGCGGAATAAATTTGTCAAAGTGCTGAAGGCGATGGGTTCATTTAAGTCTCTTCCCAAAGATGAAAAGTGGAAAATCCCGGCATACCGTATTCTGGTGATGCTTTCGTGGATTTTCAAAATCGATGGGCTGGCGGGACTGGAGGAACACGAAAAGCGTCTTGAATTCAGGCAGGGAGCTGTTTCCATTATGTTTGATGAAATGATGGAATACATCAAGTCTCTGGATGAAGCGGATTTTGAAGATGGCAAATACATGCACGAGGCACTGGTCTATGCCAGAAATCAGGAGCCGTATCTTCGCGAATTCCTTAATGACCCTCATGTTCCGAATAATAATTCGGCGGCAGAGCGGAATCACGCGAGATTTGCCAACCTTAGGTCCAACATCAAGATGATAAACTCCATCGACGGCGCAATAGCAACGGCTGACGCGTTTTCACTGGTGTCAACCGCGAGGGAGAATGGTGCTAACATCTACTATTACTTCCTGTATATCCTGAAGGAGCTTCCGGAGGTACTGCGAGACATCCCTGACAGGGATTATGGCGTCGCTGAGGAACTGGACAGGTTCATGCCGTGGTCCGACGAATACAGGAACTATGAGGAGGAACAGCTCAGAC
>OMTP01000281.1 GCA_900313955.1 uncultured Lachnospiraceae bacterium
GCGCTCCGGAAGAAGGCCTTTGTGCTCCGCGCCGGGGTGCCCCGTGAACTGTAACCCCACGGGGATATTGTTCACTCGTCAGTCAGTTGCTGCCTCGAAAAAGCACTTCCGGAGTGGACCTTTGAGGGCGCTGAACGTCCAGCGGACGTTCGAAGAGCAGCCGACCGGAGCGAAGCGGAGACTGGTCGTGAAGGAAGTGCTTTTCCGGGACAGTTTTGGCTGACTCGTGAACTGTAACATACGTTCCCGTGGGTTCAGGAGGCGGTACGGTGGAACCACTTACATGAACTGGCGGGCAAGGAACTGAACTTCGATATCCAGCTTCTGGAAGTCAGCGAGAGAGTATAAAAAGCAGGTGCCTGTCACCGGACAATTTAGAATTTTCTAAAATATCCGGTGACAGGCACTTTTGCATCTTACCTCCCGTTTTCTGCCACTTGCCCCGCATCTGCTGACAAGCCGCACTTTTTCTCCTACAATGGAATCATACAAGAAAGGGGGTGCAGCTCATGAAAGTAAAACTTAATCTGTCGAGCGAGTACAGAGACCCGGAGGCCGAGATCCGGACGGCAAGGATAACCGGGGAGGTCGAGGCGGCCGTAGATTTCCTGCAGAATCCGGCACAGATCGTCACAGCCTATGCGGGGGAGAAAATGGTCGTCCTGAAGCCGGCTGATGTCTACATGGTTCGTGTGGAAAATGAGAAGACCGTTCTCTACACGAAGACCCGGTCCTGTCTCTCCGGCAAGCGGCTCTACGAGCTCCAGAAAATGCTGGGAAATGGCTTTATGCGTATCTCGAAATCAGCGATCGTCAATTTAAACTATCTCGACCACGTGGAAGCGGAGTTCGGGGGCATGATGCTCCTTACGCTGCAAAATGGCAGCCAGGAATATGTCTCCCGCCATTACCTTCCCGATTTCAAGAAATATCTTGGTCTTTGATTGCAGGAGAAAAAATCAGGGACATGAGGAACATGTTTTACCGGCAGGATGTCTCCCGCTGCGGTCTTCCGGTTTTGAGAGAAAATCTGAGCTTATCATACGAGGAGGATAAGAATATGAAAAATGTATTGAAGTCAACATGGATTGGAATCAGCATCGCAACCATCATTTTTCTGATCATTGGTATGATCTTTGACGCAAACTACAATGGGACCTTCCTCATGGAGCACTACAGCTTCACGAAAATGGCCGCAGGCTGCATTTTCATCGGCATCGGCTTCGGCGCTCCATCTGTCGTCTACAAGAACGACGCCATCCCCTACCCAATGCAGGTCCTCCTGCACCTGGGCATCGGTTTTGCCGTTCTCATGATCGTCTCCTTCACAGTCGGCTGGATCCCGACGACCATCGGAGTCGGCGGCATCGTTGCCTGCATTCTTGGCGACCTGGCCTTCGTCCTTATCGTCTGGTCCTTTTTCTACCGCTACTTCAAAAAAGAAGCCGCTGCGATCAACAAGAGGATCGAGGAAAGAGCGAAGAAGTGAAGAAGAACCGGTGCCTGTCACCAGTAAGGTAGGAAAGTTTCTTTGGATCTTGATGATTGACTGGGCAAAGGCCTCGGAAATTCGGTGAGAAGATGATTAACTGTGGGTTCGGGCACCAGACAATTCAGAACCTTCTGAGCTGCCTGGTGCCTGACATCTTGTATCCTAGCTTTCTCAGATACTTCTTCCAATCCTCCGTTGGAACTCCGAGCAATTTCATTTTGCCAGAGCGAAAATGCCAGCATACCCTACGCCGCAAATTAGGAAAAACAGCAATTTGTGATGTAGCCTACGCTGCGGATCAGTGAAATGCGCACCAACGACAAAGATGGCGGCTATGACCGCCAGGGCTTTTTCGGAGAAATTATCCACGATGACAAGAACAGAGTTAGAGATATATACCTGCTCCGAGCGGTTAGGACAATTAGCTGTCCTTCAGATCGACACCCGGGTAGTGACCCCTTTGAAGTAATCATTTTTCGATCCAGAATCGTCTCCAGTTGCAAAAAAAATTAATAAATTGGCACTCACTACTTGACAGTGCTAACAAATAATGTTATAACGTGCTTAGAACAAAAGAGGGGAATAGAAAAAGAAAGGCTTCCGTTTCTCCAATGTTCAGCGTAACAGTGCATGTATCAGATACAATCATCTGACACATAAGGAATGATCCCGATGAAGGATTCAAAACTACATCAAGAGAGGAGAATGACTTATGATGATGGTTCCGAGTATCTTTAACGACAATTTATTTGATGACTGGTTTGACGATGATTTCTTTATGCCGGCAATGCCGGACTTCTCCGACACAGAGAAGAAGCTCTATGGTAAGAGAGCAGCTCACGTCATGAAGACGGATGTGAAGGAGACAGACAAGGGCTACGAAGTCGATGTAGATCTTCCGGGCTTTAATAAGGATGAGATCCACTGCTCACTCAAGGATGGCTACCTGACCATCTCCGCAGACAAGAAGGTTGACAACGACAAGAAGAACAGTGAAGGCAAATACCTCCGCCGTGAGCGCTACGCCGGCAGCGTCAGCCGCACCTTCTATGTCGGCGACGACATGAAGCAGGAAGACATCCACGCATCCTTCAGGAATGGTATCCTTACCCTGACCCTTCCGAAGATGGAAGAGCAGAAGAAAGTCGAAGACAAGGGTCACGACATCCCTATCTCCGCATAAATCACACATTTGACATGTCGTTTACATACTAAGGGCCGCTGCCCCGGACAGGACCGGGCAGCGGCCCTTTTTCTGGAAAGGCCCTGACCTGCTTCGAGCCGGTAGACACTGTACCCCGGGACTGGTTTAGCGCAGCGGCGCCAGTCCCATAAGCGCAGAGTGCGCCATTGATGACCTTCAGATCATATTCACCATTGGAGATAAAATACTGTAGAATGAGATCCCGTGCATTTGCTGTCGATAGGGCGTATTCCGCACAGTTGAGGATCACAATGCTTCCTTTTCCGTCAGCCCAGAATGAGGCAGGAATGTCTAATACTGGCCACCAAGCCTCACACCTCATCCTCTCGAATCCGCCTGGAGTGAGGCATAGGTGGCCTGTTCAGGCTATCTTGCTCGTCGCTGAGGGCGCTGAAGGTTCAGCGGACCTTCAAAGAGCAGCCGACCGAAACGGAGTGTAGAGTGGTTTTTTGTAACTGTTCAGGACGGGCTCTTTGCGGAGAGAAAAACATGTCCTCAGCGGCGAA
>OMTP01000279.1 GCA_900313955.1 uncultured Lachnospiraceae bacterium
CAGCTACTTGCTGTTTCTCATCGTTTATCCTAAAAATTACTGTTTGTGAGTCTCGTCAATATAAAACCTATACGAAACTTAAAAGAATTTTCAAGGGTTATTTGTATGTGTTTCACTATTCAGTTATCAATGAACTGCGTTTCTTTTGTTGATGTTTACTGCTCTCTCAAGCAGCTTCTAAATAATACCACCGTAAAATATGGGTGTCAACAACTTTTTTTAAATTTTACAATGTTTTTTTCAAGGCAAAAAAAGGCCACACTCCCTTGTGGTTTAAGAGAGTGTGGACAACAAGATCTTCGGCAGGACTGTCAGGACAAGATTATGAGAATTTAAGAAGTAAAGGAATGGACTGGCCTCGATTTTCTCATAAAGCACTGCTCCCTGTCCCGCAAACTGCAGAGTCGTGATGACAGCCAGCGCCGTCCAGACGATAAAAAGTCCCCTGAACAGTCCCAGCAGCATTCCAAAAAAGCGGTTGACGCCGCTGATCCTCTTTTTCTTCGTGAGCTTGCCCAAAATGATCTCGACAACGATAATCGCCACAGCCGCCAGGACAAAAGAGATCAGAAAGGCAATCGCCCCCATCATGAGATCGCTCACCTTGTCAACAGCTATTTCCCTGACGCCATTGATGGTGAGGGCACTGCTCACAATAGCAATTCTCAGATCCCCCAGAGAGTCCGAATCGTCTCCAAGAGGAATCGCATTTTCAACCAAATCATTGGATTTCTCAGCCACAAAGGCCGAAATATTTTCACTCTTCTCAACCGCAGTCTTCATGGGCGACATGATAAAAAATGCAAGAAACAAAGCAAAGATAAGAAAAAACATGGAGAAGAGCGTCTTGACGAAGCCTCTCAGGAAGCCGCGCACCATGACAGCCGCCAGGAAGAGGACAACGACGATGGTAAGAAGGTTCAATCTACACCTCCTTTATTTTAATTGGATCATCTCAAGTTTTTCGTCGGTCAGGACCATATACTGCCTGCCGCCGACGCGCAGGACCTGTCTCACCGTTCCCTCATCGATCTTGCCGTTGAAGCGGCAGAATCCCTTCATGCTGTAGGCCGCGAAGCCGGACGTATTCCAGAGTACAATCTGATCGTCATAGACCGCAGCGTCCGTGTAGCGCACGGAAATGTCTGTGTTGGTGAGATAGTTTCCCTTCGTCGTGTAGAGACTCAGAGAATAGGGGTTTTCGCTGTTTCCCGAGAAAATGAACCCTATGTTGTCAGCGTCGTGAAATGTACTGACAATATCTTTGGAAAATGTGACCGTTTTCGAGACTTTGGGCGTCTCTCCCACGTTGACGACGGTG
This sequence comes from uncultured Lachnospiraceae bacterium, assembly GCA_900313955.1. Taxonomy (GTDB): domain Bacteria; phylum Bacillota; class Clostridia; order Lachnospirales; family Lachnospiraceae; genus Chordicoccus. Next base: position 1,322 of record OMTP01000279.1, read on the forward strand.
AAACCGGTGTCGAAGACAGCAATCGCCCGTCCGTCGCTCACAAAGTCGATAACAGGGACAAGACTTCTCGGAAATGTCAGAGATCCCTTGAGATTGTTGGTCTTGGAGCTCCCATCTGCCCCAAATGTGTAGAACTCGACCCTTGAGCCCGACGTACCCCCGCTGACCGTCAGATAAGAGACAGCCACATCCTCCGCATTGGGTGAAATGGAAAGATCGACCGGATAGCCCGGGCTGTCGATGGCAGCACCGCCGGCAGCAATCACACTGCCGTCCGCCTTATAATACGTGAAACTGGTATTTTCCCCGTTCTGCGCCAGAACAGCGACTGTGTCCTCGCGCGAAATCTTCGCTTTTAAAATGGGCTTTCCCGTGTCGAAAGAGCCCACTTTTCCCTTGTCGTTGTAAATAGAAACCGAGGATCCCAACTGGTCGTAGATCAGAATCTCTGTTCCCGCCGCCTCCGCCTGAGGATTGGTCATAGAAAATGTCTCATCCCAGATGGTCTGGAATTTCTCATCGAGAAGGGCTGCCCCGTCGCCGGAGTAGCGCAGAATCTGCCCATCCACATAGAGATATTTCGAGGATGTATCCACATTTGCCCCCGAAGGCGCTGCCGTGCCCGTCCCGGACTCCGTCGCCTCCGTCGTCGTGAGCGTCATGCCGGCACCTGCATACTCATTTGTCACATCATAGGCCGTATACTCATGGCGGTCAAAAGCATTTTTTATAATAAATGCGACGGCGATCAGAAAGATGACCGCAAGAATAGCCGCAATGGTTTTCTTATTTTTCAGGATAGAATTCAAAGCTCGGTTCTTCCTTCCAGTGCGCGCAGAAGCGTCACTTCGTCGATATTTTCAAGATCGCCGCCGACGGGGACGCCGCTCGCAATGCGGGTCGCCCTGATGCCCGCGGGCTTGACCAGCTTGCTGATGTACATTGCCGTCGTCTCGCCCTCAAGGGACGAGTTCGTGGCGATAATGATCTCCTTGATATCCTCACGGCTCACGCGTGTCATGAGTTCTTTAAGGCGAATGTCGTCCGGTCCTATGCCCATCATGGGGGAAATGGCCCCGTGCAGGACGTGATAGACGCCTTCATAGCGCCCGGTCTTCTCGTAGGCCGCCAGGTCCCGGTCGGTCTCGACGACCATGATGGTGGAGTGATCCCTCTTGGGATTGCTGCAAATGGGACATGTCTCGTCATCGGTCAGGGTGCAGCACTCCTTGCAGTAATGGATGCTCTTCCTTGTCTCCGTGAGTGTCTTCGCCAGGCGCTCCACTTTCTCCGGAGGCATAGTGATGATGTAGAATGCCAGTCTCTGGGCGGTCTTCTGCCCGATTCCGGGCAGGGATGCGAGCTGTTCGACCAGCTCCCGCATGTGTCCGCTGAATATTTCCATTTAGAACATTCCCATTCCGCCGCCCAGGCCGCCGGTCATCTTGCCGAACTGGGCCGCTGTCTCGGCGTCCACCTTGGCCAGAGCCTCATTGAAAGCCGCGACAATCATGTCCTGAAGATCCTCGACTTCCTCCGGATCCACTGCCTCCGGGTCGATGGTGAGGGACTTGATTTCTCTTTTCCCGGTCATGGAGATCCTGACAGCCCCGCCGCCTGCGCTCGCCTCGAAGAGAGTCTCCTCGAGCTTCTGCTGCTGCTCGGCCATCTGCGCCTGCATTTTCTGCGCCTGTTTCATGAGGTTTTTCATATTTCCGGCCGACATCTGTCCGCCGTAGCCACCACGCTTTGCCATTTTCAATCTACCTCCTTAATTTTTGGTAACTGTTCAAGACGGGCTCTTTGCGGAGAGAAAAACATGTCCTCAGCGGCGAATTGTCCTTGCG
>OMTP01000278.1 GCA_900313955.1 uncultured Lachnospiraceae bacterium
GCAGGTGTAAAATCCAATGCTCAATGTGTCAGTTAATTATTATTTGATGTACTAGATAGAACTTTCAGGGGCCTGTCCCCCACATTGGTAAAACGTTAATACGTTACCACTTCACTGTTGCGGTGGACAGGCCCCCTTTTTGCATGATAAGGATACCAAAACAGGAGGCTCGAAAGGTCAAGCGGCGCTGGACGTTTGAAAAAAGTCCATAAAAAATCGCCGGGCTATTCACCCGGCGACATTATCACTCCGAACCTCTTATTAATCAAAGTCACGTTCTTTCAGATATCTATATTACCATCCCTAAGAATTGCGAGAATGCGATCTCGAATTTTATCATTAAGATAGACTGGGTTGAGCTTTTTCTTGTTATATCTCAAGTACGTTTTTTGTGTAACCTGTACAAGTAACTCCGTAAAAAATCTCTCCCAACTAAAGTACTTCCGGCTCTCAATATATTCTTCTGGCTTGTCCAAAATAGTAGCTATATTCTTTTCCGAATACACATCTGACGAAATAACACCGGCATTTAATATCATCCATTCAAAGGATTCCGGAAGAAATAATATGAGATTGGTATTCTGCCGGGCTAACTTATATATTTTATCCATCTCCGGTCCAAATGCCGCTCCATCCGCAATAATGAGCGTAGGAGCTTCCGCCTTCTCAGCAACAGAAAAAACATTTGACTTTCCATTGGCTGATATGCATCTAAAGTCACTGTCCTGAGCAATCGCACCGGAGAAAAACTGAAATCCAGAATTACTGTCTTCCGTAATGATCTTATGAGGTTTGATCTTCTTCGAGTTAAATTGCGTGTAGATCCGATAGAATTCATTGTATGTTCTCTTAAGATCCCCATACTTGCCAGATGTTCTTATACCGTAAATCTCATCAACACTGTACGGCAAATCCGGAAGATCCTGCCTCGTTACTAAAACATAATAGTTATCCGATTCCTGAATGACGGAAGCAAATTCCGCCAACGAAACAAATTCATTTCCTTCATCAATAAAAACAATGGAGTCCTGAATAGTCCTGATCTGCCCTTCCCAGGTTGCTCCACGAACAACATAACATTTCTTATCACAAGTGATCTCAATGGAAGTATCCGAGGGATTATCAACCGCTTCGGCGATCATATCCACCAGCGTTGTCTTTCCTGTGGCACTGTCTCCCTTGATAATGGTGAGATTTCTTTTGATGACAAAATCATACCTTACCCTTTTATTCTGAATGACAACTCTATGTGAGCCAATCATATTCAAGTCCTCTCTTTTAATATAATGCTTATACTATTCTGCCAGCGATCGACAAGAGCTCCCGCATGGAATGGACAATCTGATCGTTATTAAGGACGTGCACGGTAAATTCGCCGTCTCCAAAGTCCATTATGTGTCTCAGATTAATTGTCCTGTCCTCATGTTCAGCGATCTTAAGCAGCCACTTTGCACAGTTATCTCCGCAGGTGGATGCATTAAAGACAACATCTGGCTCAAATTTGACAAGAATCAGTGTTTTTGCTCCGCCTGAAAGTCTCTCCGGCGGGATTTTTCCAAGAACCGGACTGTCAATAACACCACTGTCAAGTACCACGGAATGATCCACATCCTTAACCATTTCTCTCGTGAAAGGATCCGTGATCCAGGCATCTTCATAATCGTTTTTAAAATACACCGCTGTATTAAAGACAGCTTCTTTCATGTCTCCATAGTATATGTGAAGCATATGGCGCCTCCAAAAAAATGTTTAAAAACCGAAATCAATAACTCCATTATAGCAAAGAAAGCCACTGCGAATGAAAAAATCTCCATCTTTAATAATGTGTCCAGTTAATCAACAATCGTTACCGTAATTTCCGTTTCGTTACTATATCCAGATTCAATACAGACGTTTTTTATATTCAAAAAAATCGCCGGGCTATTCACCCAGCGATATTATCAACTACAAACCTCTTATCAATTAAGGATATCTGCTATCAGAACATTGTACTCATGACATATCTGTCCATGACGGAGTCGACTGTGGCTTCGGACACATGGAGTATGGTCATGATCTTGCCAATGGATTCACCGCGGTGGATCATCTGGATGATCATGTTGGTGTCTGCATTTTCCTTTGACTGTGTCTTAACTGCTTCGTTGCCTATAGATACAATATCCTGCATTTTTCTTAACCCTCCCACACAATATGGTAGGTTACTACAGGATGAGATGCAAAACAAGTCTTGACATTAGCAGGGCGTTGTATTTTTGAAAATGAAATTCAGATGATAGCGGAGAAAATAAACTGCCTGTATAATATTTATCTTCACCCTCAATATCCCTTATTCAGGAGGTCTATGCCAAAATCTTCGGCGGTTCCTGAAATTCCATCCTGAAGCCACTGAGCAATAGACTTCTCAGTGTCGTTCAATGGAGCATACACGTACGGCGTGCTTATGATCGTATGACTTGTCAGATCGTACTCTGTCCTGCCATACCAGTCCATTCCATTCCAGAAGAACACATGAACATTATTTTTCTTAAACTCAGGCAAAGCATCCCTGTACATCTGCATCAGGGCGTCTCCATCCTTATTTTCAACCGGCATTTCTCCGGTCTCTGTATTCATTATTCCTGTCTGAAAATACCTCTGCACCTTTGACAAATCACCATCCCTGGTCGAGGAGCCAAACATAAGCGTCACTTCAATGCCCCACTTATTGTTCAAAGCCTCCAGCATATCCATCGTGATGTTGTAAGAATGTATCCTTTCTGTAATATGCTCCGGAGCATGCCATACATCCTCAGCTATATCCTTCCATGCAGGATTCAGCGCCATGGACGAATCCACCAGAACAGTCTTTGTTTTCGACTCAGGAAAGTAGTCAGAAAAAACATCATCTGCAAGCCGAGAAGCAGCCCAACCGCCTGCGCTGTAACCAGTTACGACCACATTTTCAGCATTCTGAACGTCGGCTTTCTCCATCACCAGGTCCATCGCAGCTCTGAAATTAGTGTATCCATGATGATAAAGTACCTTTTCCTTGCCATCCTTATCTATGTAGGAAAACTCTCCTTCCCCGCAGTCAAAGTCGCCAGTCGCATACGGAAACAGGATCAACGTCCAGTTCCTGTAAGGGCTTCCATCTACATCCGATGCCAGTCCTCCCATGTTCATCGTTACATTTGCCAGATAATCCGGATGTACCATCCTGGTGTTATATGTGTCATTTTTTGCCGTGTTCTCATCAATGCTGACTCCGCCCCCGGCAAAATACACCATGACACTGTTCTCGCTTCCCTTTCTGAAAAGAGCATGATACCTTCCGCCCTCAGAGTCCACCATTTCAGAAGTTTGCAGGCGGTACCATTTACCGACCTTGGGATCCTGCTTCAATTTTGGATAATTCAGCACAAAAAACCAGATAAACGCTGCCACCAGTAGGATTACCAGCAGTATGATACCCAGCACCTTCATTATTTTTTTGAGCAAACCCCGTTTCTTCTTTGATTTTTCCATTTTTTCTCCGTATCTGTTGACATCTCGGTCTAACATATTAGACTGCGTCATGCAACATTTGTTGCATACCATGTAGCAAATATATCATCGACTACTATTCTATTCAAGCGTCCACCAAAAATGGTACAAATGCGGATGTTACTGTTCACGGACAGTTTGGCAGTCGAAAACGTGAGTCAGAACATGCATAACGGCTCCCTCTTTAATATTCGTCGATTTCTTTAGCCAGCTTCATCTTTTCCTTATTGCGGTCATAATCTCTGGCAGTCTTAAATACTGCAGGCTTCGGGAAGGATTCCCGGTTATGATTCTTCTCTATTTTGGAGACCGCCTTGATGCCATGAACGCGACTGACCTTGTATTTTTTTGTCATTGCCTCATTCCTCCTCATTTCCATGCGTTCATTATCCCGCATCCTGTTCTTTATGAAAAGCTTTCGGTTGGAATTCAACCATTCTGCGAAAAACGGGGCCTCAATATATGTCACTCAAACGGCATCTCTTCCGGAAGCCCTTCCACTTTGCGGCCAGCCTCATATTCGAGAGCGATCCCTGCCGCTTGAAGACTGGCGACGCGCGGTGTCAGATATAGAATGTGCTCACAGGCAAGGATGACCTCAACTGGAAGTCCGCTATCGATCAGCTCCTGCCTCCGTCTCTCGTGCTCGCGGGAGTTGAGATAGTGTGTAAACTTACCGGTTCGTAGCGGGGGACAGTCTGCACCTTATACCAGAAAGGTTATCAACAATGCCCTTTCGGGAGTCGTAAACTATTCACAAAAAAATTTTTTCAATTTCAGCACTTTTTACAGGGGTTTGGCCCACCTGTGAACAGTAACAAGAATAAGTTACAGTTCACGGGTCAGCCAGGGTGTCCTTCGGAAAGCGCTTCCTTCGCGGCCACCCCTCAAAGGTCCACTCCGGAAGCGCTTTCCGAAGGGCACCTGTTGGCTGACGTGTGAACTGTAACAAGAATAAAGCATAAATCCTCTGGAACAAGTCATATAGATTGCCATATGATTCATTTTGTGCTATATTTGCGTCAGGAGGTGGCAGATATGAGAACCATCAGTATAAGACTAAATGATGATGACTATGAAGCCCTGGACAAGATGCTGGATAGCATGGGGCAGACCAAGCAGAGTTTCTATGAGAGCTACACAAAGACTGCGCTGAGGGAACAGAGAATTCCTTTCATTATTCGTGCTACCTATACGCCTACGCCTAATCAGATGCGCAGTAGCAAAATGGAAGCTTTTGAGAAACTGGAAGCCATCAGAAAAACGGCAGATCAGTATACCTCTCAGGAATTTGATCCAGAGAAAGAGCTGGAGGCGGCTTTAGATGAAAAGTATGGACATATTGATTGATACCAACGTCCTGATCAATTATCTGACGAACCGTGAGGATCCATTTCTAGAGGAATCCATCCAGATCATGAAGCTGTGCGCGTGTGATGCGATTCATGGGTATTACGCGTTTCATTCTCTGTCAACGATCTGGTATGTGCTGCGAAAATGGCCGGACAGCCGGAAAAGGGACGCCTTACAGGGACTGTGCAGTATTCTTTCTTCCGTAGCGCCGGATAATCATGCCATTATGGATGCGATCCATGACGACAGTGTTGCTGATTTTGAAGACTGTCTTCAAATCAAGTGTGCGGAGGCAGCAGGCGTCGATGCGATCGTCACGTGCAATATTGGAGATTTTAAAAATTCTTCATTAATGGCTGTAACGCCTGCTGAGCTTCTGAAACTGCTGGCATGAGCAGTCGCTCCAATTTCTGGCAGAGAACGAAGCCTTCCGCAGGAAAAGACAAAAACAAATTTCAGTAATGGGTGCCTGTCACCGGACACTTACTTCCCCGGCACAATCCTCACCCTGGTCGCCTGCCTGCAATAAGGACAGGGATTGTAAAACTGCGGCAATGTGGAATTCAGATTCAGCCTGTCTTTTCTCGCAGGGAATGCATGCCCACATCGAATGCAGACCACCTTGATCATCGTTCCATCAGAAGATTCATTACCAAATAAAAAGCTCATTGCATAACCTCATCAATAATCGTCCCACTCATCCGGATCGTCCTCAAATGCCTCTTCGGCATCCTCGTAATCATCGAACTCGTCCTGGTGATCCTCATAGTAGCCTTCAATGTCATGGTCATCGGGATCAAACTCATCCTCATTATTGTCGTCACTGGAGCGCCAGACATTCTCCCCAGAGCCACTGCCATTGTCAAGAGCAGGAACTCCTCCACGAGCCTCGCTCGATTCCGTCTGGTTCTCCGCTGCCACCCGTGCTGACCACGCCGCCTGGTCTTCGGCATCCCTCTGCCGGAGCCCCGCATCGATCGCCTCCATGGCAGGTTCATACTGAGCCGTGAAGTTCTTGTCCTTACAGGCATCCAGCTTGTCCCTTGCGTCATAGAGTAAATCCCAAGACGCCTCATCCTTAAGCTTCCCATTCGGGAAATCCCAGCACTTCTGCACCGCTTCCGCGGCCTCGCTCTCCGCTCTCTGCTCCCTCATGGCCGCACTCGCCTTGTCCAGATAGGCAAAGTACTCCGCCGTAAAGTCATAGTCATTGCAGGCGTACAGAGCCTCCTCCGCATCATAGTAGAGATCCAACGAAGCCCCGTCAGCGAGCTTATCATTCGTGACATCCCAGACTCTCCGGACCGCCGTCACAGCCGCATCCTCATTCTGTTTCTCCTTAGCCTCACTGCTCTCGTCTACGGACTCCGCATAGCTCTCCGGATCAATCGTCGGCGACGCAGTATCATCCTGCCCGCAGCCCGTGCATATAAGGACGCAGGACATCAGAAGAACTGCTGCAATTGTTCTCTTCATAGGCACTCCTTTATCAATGCCGCCTGCCCCTCCGAAAAAGCCCAAAAGGTGCATCTTCCCGAGACACATTTTTCTTGTTATCAGGAAAATGCTTCTCCTGACTCTTCTTTTTGGCATCCTCCCGGTCCATCTCATCCATCATGAAAAGATCAAAAAGTTCATCATCATCGTCATCATGAAAATGTCTCATTTGCCTGTCATCTCCCTCCAAACCTCCAAATCATGCATACGTCAGCTGACTATTTTTCTGAAATGACAGCTGATACCTTCTCGTTAATGAAGTTTTCTACCTTCTTGCTGACCTCTTCATCGGTAAAAGACAAAAAGATCTGTCCGCCATCGTATTTGACCAGAACCTTCGGTACATTCATGACACTATGCCCGGAACAGCAGGCATGGTGTTCATGCATCACCATGGCATCAGCGCTGCAGATACAGCTGTATGGAAGATAAACTCGTCTGCCATCTTGAAAAAAATAGACCGCCTGCGCTCCCAGCCGAACATCCTCGGCTTTCACAGCCTGCTTCAAATCTCTACTGACATCCTCAATTTCCGCTCCCTCAAGACAGGGAGCCGCCTTCGACTTTCCAAACATTTTACACCCGCCTTATACTTTTCTCCCGTTCATAATGATACCAATATACCAATCAAAATCTACATGATTTGCCGAACTCAGCACTCTGCGCCATTCATCCCGAATCTTAGAAGCTCCTGTAAAGGCGCCGCAAATCGATGTCGCCATGGCACCAATTGTATCCGTATCACCCCCGCGATTAGCGCACAGGATGGCCGAGCGTTCGGGGTTACGGGCATAGTATGCGATGGTAAGAGCTGCCGGAACTGATTCTACGACATAAACGCCAGCTCCTACAGTTGCGTAAATCTCATCAAGAAATGCCCTGTCAGCATCGGAGAATTTCTCTAATGTTCTGTTCCCGCTTATGTGTCGTTGTGCTACACCTATTCCTTTTTCAGTTCGGGCGATAATATCCGGGGCATCCGTCGATACTCCAAGATGTAGACCGGCTTTGCCTGCGGACAGCGCCTGCTATCTTATCTGTTATTGCAAAACTGCCCGATTCACTCTCCATTTTCTGAAACACTATATCGCCCCTTCGAATCCAAGATCAGATTCAATTCCGCCGGCAGCGAATGCTCCAGGCACAGCCTTACATTTGCCATATCGCTGAAGTCCACAAAATCTGCGGCGTATTCATAAGAAACACCCGTCTGCATTTTTCTGTTGATCAGTCTCCCTCGCAGCATATTCGGATCGGCCCCAATCTTCACCGTATAGTTCGCATACTGCCGCAGGTCACGCCAGCCAGGCTGATCCAAAAGCAGGTAGTTTCCCTCAAAGAAGACGATATCCGCACGCACAGAAATCGCATCATCAACAGGATTATGCAGCAACCTGTCATACTCCGGCCAGCCGCACTCTACTCCAGAAGCAACCGCTTTCGTCCGCTCTGCAAGCTTTTCCAGATCGAAGGTCTCCGGTGCCCCTTTCACTCTGACCATAGGAAATGTCTCACCATTCCTTGTCTCTGTGTGCGTCAGCAAATATTCCTGTCTGCGATGAAAGCCATCCATCCCAATCACTGCCGTCTCAGGGTATCCCCCTATTTCCGTACTGAGTGTCTTCAGAAAATGTGCCAGCGTACTCTTTCCAGCCGCCGGAGGCGCGGCAATAAAGCACAGAATTCTGGCCTGCTTCTCCTTATACAAATCTGCCAGCCTTTTCAGCAGAGGCAGAAAAAACTCTCGAATGCTCTCCTCCGAGTAGTTCGCTTCCACCGGAAGCCCATTGATTATCATATTCATCTGCATCAATTCCCATGTCCTTAAGTTTCCTGACAAGTTCTGCCCTGTTCAGCCTGCCATCTGCAAATGCCTTTTCCATTCCAAGCACAGATCTTTCAAAAACTGAATTTTGTTTTCCGGAATCCCAGCGTCACGGTACCGTTTTTCCGGACTTTTATCGATAAATACTTTGGATAACTCATAAGGTCACCTTATCCTCCAGTTCACTCAAAAACAGCTCGTATGCATCATCTTCATAGCCAAGCTGTAAAGCTGCTCTAACATTTCTGCTACATCCATATGCAATCGTACCTTATTCCTCCGGCAATTCCATCCTGAGCGTCCTCTCGCCGACAGAACTTTCAGGGGCCTGTCCCCCACATTGGTAAAGCGTTAATACGTTACCACTTCACTGTTGCGGGGGACAGGCCCCCTTTTCTCGGTAGATATCCGAATCATCGCTGTTCAGGTCGATTCCACGGGTCCCGCGGTTGTAGCCGGTAAGAAGTCCCGGCGTATTGCCCGCCTGGTTGTAGTTGCCAATAAAATCGAGCACCGTTAGGAATAGCTTGCCCTTGGCGCGGCGAAGCCCGCGGCCCAGCTGCTGCATGAAAATGACCGGCGATTGCGTGGGGCGAAGGAAGCGGACCATGTCGACATCCGGCACGTCGAGATCCTCCCTCTTGATACCGATTTTGATACAAGCTCATTGTTATCGTTCAAAGATGTACCCGGGTGCACCTTTGAACGATAGAACGGGTGCACTTAGTAGTAGCCAAACAAACTGGGATTTTCACTCTGGAAGATTATGTTTTCCCGTCAGCGAAGACAGCGTTATCTTATATACCGCAGTCATTGGAAGTCCTTTGCACCGTCCTATGGGATATTCAGATCTGTTATAGTGGTCACAAACAGCCTGAAGTCCAGTAATGATTTCATCGCCTTCGACCATTTCAATCGTTCCGATACCAATAATGCTCTCATACCGGGTCGTAATTCCGTGCGAAGTTTCCTGCACTTTGTAGAATATATCACCTTCTACGCACACTTTAGGCGACTTTTTTACAAGATCAACTTTCTTGCCTCTCTTAGCCCATGGAAGTAGAGAACAATATTTTCCCCATCGACTTCCATTCCAAACGACACCGGAACTATATACGGATATTCATCATCCAAAAACGCAACGCGCAATGTATCGCAGCGTCTCAAAATATCAATCATTTCAGCCTCATTTGTAATTTCTCGATCTTTGCGTAACACGATATCATCCTCCACAAATTCTGATTTGCGCTTTCAGTCCGCATCATCTTTCGGCACCGGAATATACACCATCTTCAGTGGAATCAGCTTCCGGTACTTCTCGCTCAGTGATTCGTAATATTTCAGGATCAGATCGACCAGCTCTGTTCCGTTGATGCCTCTGATGATCGGTGTGCTGTCAAGGTATTTCTGAGCGTTCTTCGTGTGATGCTCCCCTACCGACTACGTCGGAAGGGGCTTCTTTTGCGAGGTAAAGTCCACCTCGCCGGGCTAACACAGGCCCGCTATCCCCTGTG
>OMTP01000276.1 GCA_900313955.1 uncultured Lachnospiraceae bacterium
GCCGCGGAGGAAGTGCTTTTTTATCGCACCTTTCCGTCGGGTCCTGAACAGTTACAATTTTTTTAGTAATTCATCTGAATATTTTATCTTCTTCCACTGCTGACGCTTCTGCCAGTCCACTGGGACGCTTCTCGTGGCGCATCCCCGCAGGAGCCACCAGAACCGTCTCCCCAACGGTCCGCTCTCGCAGGTGCCACCAGAACCGTCCCCATAGCTCCCGTGGCGCGGTCAGGAGTTTCCGCCTGGGCCGCCGCCCTGGGGCATACCGCCTCCGCCGTTGCCATTGTCGCCGCCGGGGCCTCCCTGGCCGCCGCCCATCATGCCGCCGCCCATCTGCTGCTGGTTGCTGCTGTCGTCGCTGGTGTCGATGGCGGAACCGGACAGCTCCTCGTAGTAAATGGTCTGTCCCTCACTGAGGCCGCCTGTGATCTCTACCGTGCTGTCGTCGGAGAGGCCTGTCTTAACTTCGGTCTTGCCGGAGAGATTGCCATCGCTGTCCTCTGAAGTGTAGACAAATGTCGTGCCTCCCATTTCCTGAAGAGCAGATGCCGGGATTGTCAGGACATTCTCTGCAGAATCCGTAAGAATGGAGGCTGTGACGCTCATACCGGAGAGCATGTTGTCATCCCTGGCCACGGACAGGGTGACTGTGTACTTCGTGGAACCGCCGCTGTTGGTTCCGTCGGTGTCAATCTCGCTCACAGTTCCCTCAAATGTCTTGCTGTCGATGGCGTCGATGGTCAGAGTTGCGCTCTGGCCTTCTTTGATATTGAGGATATCCAGCTCATCGACACTGATATCGATGTTCATGGTATCGTCCGGCGCGACGGTGAAGACAGTCGCCAGATACTCGTTGTACGTATTGTCGCTTGCGTCTGTGCTCTCAGAGGAAGCACTTGCATTTGAAGCTGATGCTGTGCTGTCCGTGCTTCCTGCAGAAGATGCAGCTGTCGAACCGGATGAGGATGTGCCTGCACTTGCATTGCCTGCAGAACCTGTACTCCCACTTGTGACGCTGGCAGTTCCATTGGAGGAACCCGTGCCGCTCGCAGAACCTGTACTGCTCACAGATCCTGTACTGCTGCCAGCACCGTTGGAATTTCCACCAGCAGAGCCTGAGCTGCCAGCAGAAGCAGTTGTGCCGCTTGTCCCGGTAGAATTCGCGCTATTCAAGCTTTCGTTTCCCGTAAAACTTTGTGTTCCCGAATTGGAAGTTCCCGTACTTCCTGCGGTGTCGTTTGCCGTATTTCCCGCAGTTTCCTGCGCACCTGCCTCTCCTGCAGTCGAGGAAGTCCCCGATGTGCTGCCCTGCTCACCAGAAGAACCGGAAGCTGCCCCGGCTGCATTTCCATTTTCATTAGAAGAGGAACTGCTGTCCGCAAGGGTCGGGAACTCAACTTCGACAACCAGGCTGTCGGCGTAACCGTCGCCATCTGTGTCGGTCGGAGTGTAGGTTGTCGCGGTGCCACTCGTGACAATGCTGTAGGCATTCTTCTCTGCTGCGGAGAAGTAGTAACCGTCTGCTGCCTTCAAAGTTACATAGGCGCGGTAGGTTCCGCCGCTTGTAAATCGGGTGCTGGTATTCCATGTCATGCTGTCGACGGACACGGAACTTGTGGATCCTGATCTGGCTGCGAGGTCTGTGAGGACGGCATTCAGCTCATCGGCATTCATGGGATTCTCTCCCGCCTGCGGAGTTGTCACTGGGAGAGTGAGAACTGTGGCGACGGCAGTCTTTCCAGATGCGGAGGAGGCAGCAGTTGCCGCGTCAACATCTTCTTCCGTGGAATCCGTGTCTGCGGAGCTAACTGTCGAGGACGCTGCCTCGACTGCGCTGTCAACATCGACCACCGCATCCTCCGAAGGAGCTACTGTTTCATCGGCCTCACCCGAGGAAACAACCGCACTTGTCATTGTAAAACCGGTTGCCATGAACCCGGAGGACGTGGAGCCGGAGGATGCCGACGTCAGAGATTTTGTCGACGCCAGACTCGCCGTCATGCCTCCTGAAGCAGCGCCCGAACTGCCCGAACTCGAGGAGCCTGAACTCGTCGAACCAGAAGATGTGGAGCTTGTCGATCCGGTCGATGTTGTGATCTCATCGCCCGCGGAGATATTCACAGAATTGATGGTTCCGGAGATCGGGGAGACAATCTCGTTGTCCTCCTCGAGGGCAATCATGTCATTTAAGGCGTCGACCAGATCCTCGCGCTGGGACAGGAGCTGATCCTTTGCAGCTGTGTCGGTCACGCCTGTCAACGTGAAGAGCGCGTCGTCCACGTCGACCTCCTCATTTTCTGTGACCGAGACGGAGCTGACTGTACCGGAGTCAGCTGTGACCTTGAGTGGCTGATGGACCTCAAGCGTTCCGCTGCCGAGCGCCGTTCCTGCTGTCGTCGCGACGGAAACAGTCTCGCCTGCAGTCGGCCCATCATCATCTATGGTGACAGTCATCGTATTCGAGGAAATCGTCGCCACCGTGCCCTCAACAACAGTGCCGTCCGAAAGGGTCACATTGACAGTGTCGCCCTTGGTGACTGCCGTGCTCTTTGGCAGGGAAACGGACATAAGACCGTCCGCGGAAATGACCACGAGAGCTCCGTCTTCTTTCATGATGGTCGCTGCATCGTCACCAGAGGCAATGTTGATTTCTTTGACGCGGCCGGAAATGGTCGCTCCCACGGTCTCGTCTGTCGTGTCGCTCCCGATCGCCGCCAGCTCCTTGTCGACCGACTCGATCCTGGTCTGGATCTCTGAAATGGCCGTCTTGATCGATGTCTCGTCGATCGTCGCCAGAGTCTGCCCCTTCGTAACCGTGTCGCCGCTCGACACGAGAACCTCTGCAATGGTAACACCGGTCGGAACCGTGACGTCCTGGGCATCGGCCTGGGCCAGCGTTCCCGATCCGGTCACCGTCTGCGTGATCGTCCCTGTCGTGACCTCGGCCGTCCGGATCGTGCTCGCTTCGCTGCTCTTCTCTGCGCTCGTCTTGGCGCTCACAAAATGATATGTACCGAAGCCGCCCCCCGCGACTGCCGCCGCCACAATCACGGCAACGATCTTCTTGCTGAGGTGCCCCTTCGGTCCCCGCATTTTCTTCATTTTCTGTCTCGTCTCTTTCTTCCCGACCATAGTCCTCCGCCCTTTCTATCGCACTTTCATGGAAAATGGCTTTGATCCTGCATTTCTTTCGTTGCTATGCTTTGAGAATATAAGGAAAATGTGTGCTGGCTGTGAAGAAGTGCCTCTGTACACAAAATGTTCATGAAGCGCCTAATTCCTCCTTGTGTCTCCCACATAATTTATAAAATTCTGGTAACTGTTCAGGACGGGCTCTTTGCGGAGAGAAAAACATGTCCTCAGCGGCGAA
>OMTP01000274.1 GCA_900313955.1 uncultured Lachnospiraceae bacterium
ATACAAAATCACAGGGCTACTTCTGTTACTGTTCACGGGTGGGTCACTTCGCCGCTTTCACTTTTCTCCCTATCCATCCCTGCATGCGGGTCCAGTCCCTTGTCTCCTTATCCTTCTTCTCTTTGATTTCCCGAAGGGTCTCGATATATCCAGAAATTCTCCCTGAATCATCCATCACCGGAAGTCCATCTGCCTCAATACACAGTTCTGCCATCCGAACGCCTGATTAATCAGAAAATGCAGTTGAATCTTTCAAACCCAACTGCAAAATCTTTTAGGTCTCTTGCCACGAAATCCAGACCCCTATACCATTTTATTCCATGTGACGCTAAACCCCCTTTACTCCCAGAATTCATGCCCTTTTCAACAAGGCCGCGTCCTCATAGAAATCAGGCTGCTCAGAAACAAACCGAACCACATCGCTCGACTTTGCATCAGGATGAGATTTCAGGAATTCAAGCAACTGTATCTGTCTGGACTCTTTTTTTTCTGCATAGTGAAGCATTGCAGACACAAAATCAAAATACGAATCATCTACCTTATTGAGCAAAGCTACAAGTTCATTCATAATGGCCTCCTTTACATCTCTACACGCATATAGATATTATAGTCATCCTGACTATCTGTGGCTCGTTTAATACTACCACAAAAGCTTGTGGGCTTCACTGACAACTATTATGACATACAGGGGAGCTGGTTTCCTACTAAAATTTCGTAAAATACTCTCAACTTGGCGGCCTATCGGTCGCCTAAAATTGCCCCAAAATCGGCTTTTCCTCGATTAGGGGATTATTCAGCAGACACTAACTAATTCCCAGAAAGACTTTCGATAGAAATCTGTTTTTCCGAATGATATATATGGAAATAAATGCTGCTATAAAGAAGCCCCCTACAAACATTAAAATACAAGTGATATAATAATTAGCATTGAACATCCTGTTAAGAATTGTACGAATAATCATTTGCGGATAGTAGCCTATCAAGTAAATATCATAACTATACTTTCCAGACCTGTTCAGGAATTTGCAGACAGCATTCTTCTTTTTAACTATGTAAATGGAAAGAATCCAGCTACAATAGGATCCACAGATGCCGGTAAGAAGATATAACTGATCATCCAAAATGCTATTCGTTCTAGCAACTGTCACCACAAGAAGTATCAATAATGAAGTAACAATCTTCCCTGTGTTATTTCTTTTCTCATTTGTTATGCGTTCATATTTCGTTCTTATTACTGCACCTAAGGTATAGAAAACAAAATACTTTAGTACCAGTTGTAAATAAGGTATTCCGATAAACACTTGAATGAGATAAGCAACAAATGCAAACACTAATAGCGTTTTTTCTGAGATCTTCAGGTAATAGTTCAGCAGATAATTAATTATCTCTATAACAAAAAGCGTCCATAAAAACCAAAGCCCCCAGTTAGGACTATCTCCTAAAAATATTTTCCAAATATCGGAAAAGTAAAAAGGATTATCCGCATATCTGTTCAAAAACACTTTTAACAGAAGTGATATCGCAGAGAACGAAAAATACGGTATCAGCAAACGTTCAAATTTCTTTTTAAAATATGCACTAAATGTGTCCCTTCTCACTTTATTATCTAAAAAACCAGAGATAATAAAGAAAATCGCCATATGAAAGCAATAGATAAAATAAAAGATAAAACGGGGCCCAATTCTTGTAATCCCTGTATGTATATCTGGAAAGGAATGACCTATTGCCACCAGTAAAACTGCTATACCTCGTAAAATATTTATTTCCTCAAAATATTTTTTTTCATCACTCATATATCAAAATTACCATCCTGTTTCATCAGCGACTTAATGTTTATTTTTTATCTTATTCCTAATACCATGGATAATTTTGACAATCATCTCTTTATTTAAGTAGATCGAAACTGCAATTGATATGCATGCCCCCAGCACATGAAGGATCTTACTTAAATTATAAAAGACAATCATCTGCACGCAGAAATAGACGCCAAAAATGACATCCTTTTTATCAAAAAGCGAGACATATTTCCTGAGTTTTACCAATCGATAGGCATACAGGAAAAATGACGCAGCCAGTGTCGATATAGCAGCGGCATAGACGCCAATTTTCCTTATGAACAAAAAGTCAATCGCCAGATTGATTCCGGCCGCAATAAAAGATGTTGTTCCCAGAATCCCCGTATCCTTAAAGGCCGAAAAGATTCCACCATAGAAGCCGGATAAGGAAAGATAAAAGGCACTATATGCCAGGATAGGAACATAAACAACACTCTCCTGATAGTTGCCATTGATAAAGAAGGGATATATTCCCTGAATAAGAGAACTCACCAGGATAGTAATGGCAAAGAGGGCATTCGCCGTATAGGTATAAATCTTCCTCATTTCTGAGAAATCTCTGTCTCTGGCCATTTTGGCCGACGCCTCTCGCCAGGCGATATTAAAGTAGTTATTTAAGTTTGTAATCAGGTTTGGAAACTTATAAGCAACCGAATAGAGACCATTCTGCGACGCCCCAAGGAAGCCCACGATCACCAGTCGATCAGAAGCATTAATCACCGCCCAGCTGATCGTATTGGGCACAAGCGGAACAGAATACTTGAGCATAGTCCGAATAAGCCTGTGGTCAAGATTTTTCGGGTTCAGATATCTTAGAACATGCAGTTTGATCAAAACAAACATAGCAGCAACAATATTGGCCACTACGCTGGATATCACGAGGGCATCAAACCCCATATGGAATCCAAGAATCAAAATAAGATTAAAAAGGATGATCAGAGCGCTGGACAGAAAGTTTGACAGTGAATATAGCGTAATATGACTCGTTCCACGCGCCAGAGCATTGGAAAGAGCTATAAAAACCATTGAGATCATGTAGAGAATCAATGACCCCCTCTGCTCGTACCGAATCAGGGTTGTAAAAATATAGATAATGACCGTGATCAGCGATCCATTGATAATGCTGAAAAGAAACGCCTGCGTAATAATCTTGCTTCGCTCTTCTTCAGTCTTGGCATCAATAAGAAATCGAAACATAGATTCCTCCATGAGCATGGTAAGAATCGGCACAGCAAATGCAGCTATCGTTGTGATAAAATCAAAATTTCCGTAATCTGTTGTCGAAAGCTTTGCTGTATAAAGCGGCAGCAGCAAAAAATTGATGACCTGCGTACTTATCTTTCCAATACTGATAATTGCTGTATTTTTTACTAATTCTTTTGATCTGCTCATGAATTCGTCTTTCTTATATGCTGTCCATCATCTGTTTCAGCTTATCAAAATCAGGGCATTGAAACTTTTCATCCCACTGTCCTGTAAGCTGCTCACTAATCATCGAAGGAATATTCTCCAGCTGGTCCTTACTGATCAGCTGAATAAAAGGAAGATCTTTAATCCATTCATAGGATCCCTCAATTTTATGATCTCTTGACTGAAGTACAATACATGGTGTATTTGTGACAGCGCACATAATCATTCCATGCATGCGGTCCGTAATCACCAGTTTTGCCCGGCTGAATGTACGCAGTATCGACAGAACTTCCGCTTCCCGGGTTGTGGCATCCACATTATGCCACACTGTTGTATCAAAGAGCATTGCATCAGAATACTTATGCAGGATTTGATTGATTAAAGCTGTTCTCTCCGCCGGTTCCAAAGCGCTCTCGATCTCTGCCCTGAGGCACACCAGGATTCTGGACCTCTGCTGAGCTGGCTCCATCTTTCTTCCAAGGTAAAAAACCATATCTGGAATCAATTCCGTCTCCGCTTCGGGATATGCTTTTTTCATAGCAGCATAGGAATATTTCTCTCGTGCTGTCAGAACCACATTTTTATAAACAGCCTGACTCTTTCGAAATGAATCCCGCCCTCCCCTATCTCTTGTATATGTCATGGTGCAGGGAAGTGAAATCACTTTCTTTCCCTGTAAATGATGGAAACAGTAGCGGCGCGTCTCCTCTATATAAGGATAGAGGTTGCCCATATTTCCTCCACCCTGAATAAGGAAAATGTCATCTGGCCAAGATGTCTCTATGACAGCATGCAGTTTCTTCTGTGTATCCTCAATACTGAGCTCCAGGAATTCATCGTCCGGAAAATGATCCTTCACAAACTCGACCGTTGCTTCTGCAATCGCTTGATCGCCGATATTGCCATAATCCGGAGTCATAAGAAGGACAATTCGCCTGCCGTCTCCATGACTTTGCAATTCATTGACATATTTCTTCCAGCCGACCTGATAGTAATAATCATACAAAAAAAATTTCTGGATTCCTTTATCAACAATTCTATCTGGCATTCTTACTCCTGCACTCTCATTTTCTGCTCTTCGCAAATACAAATCGGAAAAGTGGATAACAGTACTTCACAGCGAGGAACTGAAGCTGATGAGACCTGCCTAAGCCACATTTTTTAGCATATTTAAGACTGGTTTTATCAATAATGTTTTTTGCAAAGAAAAAAGCATCATTCTCCAGATTAACCACCGCGCAGAACTTAATCAGCTGCAGGCTGTCATTAATCAGTTTGTAGCGCAGAGACTCACGCAGTCCCTCTCTTCCCCGCAGTGCAAAATAGACCACCTTCATGGAGTCCATCATATCCTCTGTCTTTTTAGGGATATTAGAGTTGGCAGTAATAATACTTCCTTCTCTGATTCGGTAAATGTACGTTGACTCATTCGTTACACTGCAGGTATGCTGAAGCGTCAGGCTGTATATAACAAACTGATCCTCATACAGTCTTCCCACAGGAAAATAGACTGCATCTTTAAGGCTGCCGTCGAAAAGCTTTCCCCAGGCAGAATGGATCATGCCATATTGCAGACGGATATATTCATCCACCAGCGCTTCTGAATCAATGGCTCCCGACACGGGCGGAACTTCTCTCTTGGTTCCATCTTTCGTCAGGAGAGTCGTTCCCATAACACACATCTGCGTTCCAGTGGACTGGATTGTCTTGACCAGAGATTCAACAGCATTTACTTCCATATAATCGTCACTGTCGACGAACATGAAGTAGTCCCCGTGACTTGATTTTAATCCGTGGTTCCTGGCCGCTGACAAACCGGCATTTTCTTCATGCAGAATTGTGCATCTCTTGTCATCGGCAGTCATTCTCTCGCAAATCGATATACCCTCATCCTCAGACCCATCATCTACAATAATGATTTCCAGATTCTTATAAGTCTGCATTAGAACAGAATGAATGCACTCCGCAATATACTTCTCAACGTTATATACTGGGATAATTACTGATACAAGTGGATTCTTTGAAACCATAATCATTACTCCAATACAAACAATTTAGCGATCCTGATTCTGATGTTTTTGGTGCAATTTAATAACGATGCCATTTTCGTCCACACTAATATTAAAAAGCACAACATGTATTACCGCTAACCCTATCAAGACATAAATAAATGCCATAGAAACAACTGTCTCAAAATATTTATTTGAAAAGAATGCAAAAGCGATAGTGAACGAAACATATGCATAAAGAATCACACTATTCTTAATATATGCATATTTTTTCATATGGCGTATTGCTTCGTATTGCCACTCTGTAATAAATCCTATTAATGCCATAATCAAATACATTCCAAACAGTCCAAAGTCATTATAAAGCGGCATTAGCATCGTATATACATTACCCAGGCTATGCTTTCCCACCCATCTATACTTATAAACACTGGTGACATTAAAAGCTGGATTATTTGTCATACTATATAATTTCTTATAGGTTTGAAGAAAAGTCTGTCCACCAAAAATACTGGCTTTTTCATGATTTTCATTAAGATAGAGCTCCAAATTCTTTAAAGGAGCTCCCAAATAAGTGTAAACTAACTCCGAGAAAGTAAACTCTGTTGATGATCTTCCTGTGAGAATAAGAGATATCTGAAAAAGTGCTACGACTGCAAAAACTCCGAGAAGCACTTTCCACAGTGATGAAAATCTAATATTAGGTATCCACCCATCTCTAATACTGCTTAAAATCAGAAACATTACAATACCACTGATAACAACCATAAACAAAGTATTTCTTGTTCCCTGCATAAGCGAGATAATAACACCTACACCAAACAGTGCATATAAACCAATTTCATTTTTCCACTTACAGACAATATTATTGAGCAGAATATATAGATAAATATACATTGATCCAATATTTAAGTATTGAATAATACTAAAATAACTCGGATCATATGTGAGATGCCCATATTTATTAGCCACATAATATTCGCCAGCTGCTGTTAACGGATTTCTGGAAGTTGCATTTTGAAAAACGACATACATACTCAATATAAGGATGACAATTTCCAATGCAAGACAAAACCCATATTTCCATTTCGCTATAGTAACTGGTTGTAACTCAAGCTGCGTTGCTTTTTGTTTTGAATAAAAAAGACTATTCAAATATGCACCTGCAATAAAGCAAGCCACACCGCCTATCGTAACAGAATAGAATCCCGGAGCATTAAATCCCTTCCATGCATCCTGATTGATTAAGGCAACCACCGATGATGCCCAGAAGCCTGCTGTCAGCAGAAAGGATGGACACGCCATATTTCTATTAAAAAGTATCATACACAGATATAACATCGCTGTGTAAGTTAACAATAAAAGTATCATATCAACTATTTGCCTTTTTTCTAAGCACTCCGTAAATCCGATCATAAGGCAGCTCAGCCTTTAAGAGTGCCTTTAAAAATCCCATCTTCCACTGGCAGTCATAGATATCTTTTTTCAGGTCCTTCGGATGCTCCACATAAGCGAGCAGATTTCTTGGACTGGCAAGATATACCTGGTTACCGCAATTAAAAAATTTAAAGCTGCCAAACTGCTCGATGTTCTTCCTCACCGGGTATGCACCAACATCATGCATATGGCAGTACATCGTGCGATAGTCATTGTGAATCAGTTGCGCATTGATCGTTCCATAAAACTCTCTGCCAAATCTCAGTGCGCCATCCTGAATTTTGCCGACTGCAACGGCTTCCTGCATAAGGCCATTTCCTGTTCTATATTCATACGGATATCGAACCGCCTCCACATGATCAGCACAGAATTTATATTTCTTCACAGAACCATTCTGTTCCAAAAACATAGACTCGATGAGTCCAATATAAGAGCTCTCAAGTTCCTCATCCTCACGATTCAGGCAGTCAAAAGCATAGCCCACTGCAGGAAGACCAATTTCACCCAGATTTTCTCTTGATTTAAGAGTAAGGCCTACATAGTACCCCTTGATATGCGGTTCAACTCCCAAACTACGGAGAGCCTTGGTGAGATACATCTGCATTGATCCGCCCCAGCCAATGTCGACCAGCGCCGTTGGCTTCGAAAAATCAAATTGCCTTATATAGGCGAGGTAAGCATCCCTCTCTGAGTCGGCGTTGTCGAAAATATCCTCCCTGATCAGCTCAAATAACTTCTTAAACTTATCATCTTCAATAAGCCTATCTCTTTTGATCTGCTCATCATATGTATAACCGCTGTCCTGAATCAGCTGTTTATAATCATCAGCATTGAGGCCAAAGCTGTCAAAGAGCTCCACAATATTGGTCATATTGGGCACGGTCAGAGTACTGACCATCTCCTCATACGACATATTTCGATGATAGCTCGGAACACGAAGACTTCTCCTTGAGACTTCCATATATACAGCAGGAATATCAAGTCCCAGAAGATCATACATCTTCTTCATAATAAAGCCATCTCTGGAAAGAAATACGATCTGTTTAATGTTTTCTTTTTTCGCATCTTGATAAATGAAGTTGACAAAGCCATACAGAAGCGGGCCAAAAACTTCATAACCGAATCGAAAATATTTGTCCTTTGACCTGGGTACATGATTATTTATGAAAGCATTCAGCAGGTCATAAGAGAAGGAATCTGCTCCCATTGTGTCAGGGTATTCCCTCTGCATTCGATTATAGTAGGTTGGAACCTTGATACTGGCAATTCCTTTTTTCTCCGGAGAGAGGTAGTCTGCGCGGAAGGCATTTCCTATATGCAGAATTTCATTTTTTGCGATTCCCAAATCATCACAGACATAGTCAAACAAATCGCCTGCTGCCTTTGTCTTGTCCAGATCGCAAGACAGATACAGCTTCTCATAGCCTATGATTTCGTTTTTCTTCAGTAAATCAACGATTTCAGTTCTGGGAAGATACATGTCAGAAACCAGGACCACTTTTTTGTGCTGAACACAGTAGTTGTAAAATCCCTTCAAATCGCGATTTGGGGTTGAGATTCTGAGTTCACAGTCCAGTTCCTCTTTTTGATAAAGTTCTTTGAGGTTTGAACTTGCCGGAATTTCCGCATAGATGTCTTCAAGAGTCACTTCTCCTGAAGCTTTCTTCTCGCGGGCATGAACTTCCGCCTCTTTTCTGAGAGTTGAAAAATCTTCTATCCGGTGCTGACAGAGTTCATTGACAAGTCGAAAAACATCTGTCGGCTCTTTCACATCCCTCTTTAAAAGCGTATCAAAGATATCAAAGGAAATATATTTATAGTCAGAAACCTTCTGTTTATATTTTGAGGGAGTCATCGAACTCCAGTCTGCCAGTCTGCTTCTTATTCCACTCATATAAACCTCAATATCATTCCTCAACTTCGGCTTTGTTAACGGAACGTGATTTCAATTTGTAAAACAGAGGAGACATGTGTACTTTGACAAAACCAATTGCAGAGCCCATCGCGATACTCCCCGATACACTGCCGTGCTTCATCGGCAGTTCAGCAAAAGACAGCAGCTTGGAGTCAATACGGCCCTTCTTCAATGCTTTTCTGCTGAGTGGATCATCCAAAATTCCCCTGACAAGCTCCTTTTTATTCTCGCTGTCACTGATGGAGATCTCCTGCACACACTGGACCAGTCTGGCAGCAAAGTACCCGTAAATAGAAGCAACAATCTCAGGATCTCTTACATCCCAATGTCTGTACACTTTTAAAATATGCTTAAACTGCTCTTTCCGCTTCTGATAAAGCATTCCATCAAAAACAGTTGTTGTCTCTGATCCCTGCCTGGATCTGAAGAAATGATAGCCGGCAGAACTGCTGATAGCAACAGAATGGATGTCCATGATAACTTCCATATTAAAATGCAGGTCATCCCACTTCAAATTCGGGAAGTGAAGATGATTCTCTTTGATATAGGAAGCTTTATAGAGCTTATTCCATGGCACAGCCATCATCATATTGTTAAAGTAGTTATGAAGATTGTGGCGCACCGCATCCTGATCTCCAAATACTTTCTCCGGCACGCTGACCTTGTAGGACTGTTTGGAACCATTTTCAAAATATTCCATAGTATATCCAGAAATAACCAGTTCTGCATCTGTTTTGACGGCCAAATCATAAAGCTCCTGCAGGTAGGTTGGCTCAAGCCAGTCGTCCGAATCAGGAAAATAGAAATATTCACCAGTTGCCTGCTCTATTCCCGCATTTCTGGCACTGGGGGCTCCACCGTTTTCCTTATGAATTGCATGTACTCTGGAGTCCTTCTTCTCATACGCATCAGCAATCTCTCCACAGCTGTCCGGAGATCCGTCGTCCACTATGAAAAGCTCAAAATCCGAGAATGTCTGATTCAAAATACTGTCAACACACTTTTGAAGATACTTCTCGACTTTATAGACAGGTGTAATAACTGATATCTTTGGCATAACTCTCTTCTCCCTGCAATATGGATCAACTGCCGGATAACGCTACTAGTA
>OMTP01000273.1 GCA_900313955.1 uncultured Lachnospiraceae bacterium
GCGCTCCGGAAGAAGGCCTTTGTGCTCCGCGCCGGGGTGCCTCGTGAACAGTAACAATTTATCACCGGTTTCGGGGGAATCCCGCCCGCTTCCCTTGACTTTCCATACAAGTTAGCGTAAACTAACTCTTGAAATGGAAGAGTCATAAGACTGAAAAGAGCCATCAGAGGGGAGCAAGAGAAGATATGAACCTACAGGATCTGGAGATCGGCCAGGAAGCCCGCCTGACCAGCATCGGCGGAAGCGGAGCGCTGAGACAGCACTTTCTTGACATGGGACTTATCCCGGGAACCTACGTCGAGCTTGTCAAATACGCCCCCATGGGCGACCCCATCGAATTCCGCATCCACGACTACGAACTGACACTGCGCGTGGATGAGGCGAAGCAGATCGAAATCGACGAGACAAGCATCAAGCCCTGGGAGCCCGAGACAACCGACGCGACACGCGCCGAGATGAAAGAGAGCAAGCGGCACTACGACAACCACCCCGGCCTCGGCGAAGGTGGCAAATACCATGTGAAGAAGGGAGAGACCCCGCTGCCTGACGACAAAGTGCTCACATTTGCTTTGGCAGGCAACCAGAACTGCGGCAAGACAACCCTCTTCAATCAGCTGACCGGCAGCAACCAGCACGTCGGCAATTTCCCCGGCGTCACCGTCGATCGAAAAGACGGCGTCATCAGAGGATATCCAAAGACAAGCATCACCGACCTGCCCGGCATTTACTCCATGTCGCCCTATAGCGACGAAGAGATCGTAACCCGCAGCTTCATCATCGGCAACAAGCCCACCGGTATCATCAACATCGTCGACGCCACCAACATTGAGCGCAACCTCTATCTGACCATGCAGCTCATGGAACTCGACGTCCCCATGGTCCTCGCTCTCAACATGATGGACGAGCTCCAGGGCAACGGCGGCTCTATCCGCGTCAACGACATGGAAGAAATGCTCGGCATCCCCGTCGTGCCCATTTCCGCTGCCAAAGGCGAAGGCATCACCGAGCTGACCCGTCATGCCGTCCACGTCGCCCACTACCAGGAGCGCCCCGGCCGCCAGGACTTCTGCAGCCCCGACGATCACGGCGGCGCCGTCCACCGCGCCATCCACGCCATCATGCACCTCATTGAGGACCATGCTGCATCTGCCGGCATCCCCCGCCGCTTTGCCGCGACAAAACTCATCGAGGGCGACCCGCGCGTCGAGGAGGCCCTCCATCTCGACCAGAACGAGAAGGAGATGATGGAGCACATCATCGTTCAGATGGAAAATGAGCGCGGTCTCGATCGCTCCGCTGCGATCGCCGACATGCGCTTCTCCTTCATCGAAAAATTAGTAAATGCAACTGTCATCAAGCCCCGCGAGAGCCGTGAACACGAGCGCTCGAGGAAAATAGACAAAGTCCTGACAGGAAAATACACTGCCATCCCGGCTTTCATAGGTATCATGGCTCTGGTCTTCTACCTGACCTTCAACGTCATCGGTGCCTTCCTCCAGGATCTTCTCGCCTCCGGCATCGACGGCTTAGGCTCTGCCTGCGCCGCAGCCATGGAGCGCGCCAATGTCACGCCATGGGTTCAGTCGCTCGTCACTGACGGCATCTTCAACGGCGTGGGCTCGGTCCTGAGCTTTTTGCCCATCATCGTGGTTCTCTTCTTCTTCCTGTCCCTCCTCGAGGACACAGGATACATGGCCAGAATCGCCTTCGTCATGGACAAATGGTTGAGGAAAATAGGTCTCTCCGGCCGCTCGATCGTCCCCATGCTAGTCGGCTTCGGCTGCTCCGTGCCCGCCGTCATGTCGGCCCGCACCCTTCCCTCCGAGCGCGACAGGAAAATGACCATTCTCCTCACGCCCTTTATGTCCTGCTCGGCCAAGCTTCCCATTTACGGCTTCTTCGTCGCTGCATTTTTCCCGGGAAGAGGCGGACTTATTATGGTTCTGCTCTACGTCCTTGGCATAGCGGTCGGAATCCTCGTGGCACTCGTCAGCAAGAGTACCATTTTCAAGGGAGAAGCCGTGCCATTTGTCATGGAGCTGCCCAACTACCGTCTGCCGAGCCCGAGAAATGTGGCCCAGCTCCTCTGGGATAAGGCAAAAGACTTCCTGCAGAGGGCGTTCACCGTCATTTTCATGGCGACCATTATTGTCTGGTTCCTGCAGAGCTTCGGCCCGACCTTTCAGTATGTGACCGACTCGTCGAAGAGTATCCTGAGTTACGTCGCCAGCTGGATTGCGCCCATTTTCGCGCCCATCGGCCTCGGCGACTGGCGCATCTGCACGGCACTCATCAGCGGCTTTATGGCCAAGGAGAGCGTCGTCGCGACCCTCAACGTCCTCATCGGAGGCAGCGCCGCCGTCACATCCTTCATGACGACCGCCTCGGCCATCTCCATGCTGGTCTTCTGCCTCCTCTACACGCCCTGCGTGGCCGCCATCGCCGCCATCCGACGCGAGCTCGGTCGCAAATGGGCCGCTGTCGTTGTCCTCTTTCAGTGCGGCATCGCCTGGCTCGTCGCCTTCCTCATCCACGCCATCGCCCTCGTCGCCTTTGGGTGAGGACACAGGGACGGTTCTCATGGGACGGTGATCTTCCGTTTCATGAGAACCGTCCCTATTTGCTCCGGAGCGAAACGGGACTTTTTATTCCCCCTGGACCGTGACCACAAGAACCGCAGATTTTCGTTCCGCTCCACCTGTCTCTCGAATGTATCGCGCGCGGCTACTGTTTTCCGGACCACAAGAACTGTCCCTGCATGTTTCGTTTTCAGACGGTTCAGGTACAATATATTGTGGTATTCCGCTCGCACCCCACAAAGTGGGACAAAAAGGCAAAATCACATATATATTAGCAACAAAATCCCTTGCAAGGGTCATACCAAAGTGATATATTTGAATTAGGAAAAAATGCGTATGACAGAACTTAATCGACTGAGTTATTTGAACATGTGTCATACACGACAAGCGGTTCCAATATATTGTTCCTACAGAAGGAGGAGTAAAATGTTTAAGAGACTGAAAAAGAACAAAAAAGGCTTTACCCTCGCTGAGTTGCTCATCGTCGTAGCAATCATTGGCGTGCTGGTTGCGATCTCAATTCCGATCTTCACATCACAGCTTAGAAAGGCAAGGCTTGCGACCAATCAGGCAAATGCGAGAGCTGCAAAAGCCGCAATTGTAGCCGAAATTCTAGACGCAAGTACTGATACCACTTCAGTTCATAATGCATATACTGGAAACTATGACAATGTCACTTACACATATACTTATAATGTAAGTACTGCAAAAGCAGCAAAATCCGATACTGCAGCAACAGATGCTTCAAATGTAGATATTGCTAAATGGTCAGTTGATACTGTAATCAATGAAAACAAAATGGGTGATAAGGTTGCTATCTCATGGACCTACACGATTGATTCTACAGGAGATGTTAAGGGCATCACCTGTGCATACAAATAATCCTAATTAACACCTAAAATACTAATCCCTGACTCCTCTCCACTGTGGGGAGGAGTTTTTTATAAGCAAATGACATTTTCCTCATGATGCGGGATTTTCCGGCGTTTTCGTAATTGGTAGAAAGTTCGCATAGCACTTTACAGTTGCAAAAGACAGGAA
>OMTP01000270.1 GCA_900313955.1 uncultured Lachnospiraceae bacterium
CTTGACAAAGATTTTCAGGAACACGGATACCCTGTGCTGACTTCTTTTGGGATGAAGCAGGAATCTCATCCCCTGGTTCAGTCGGGAAAATTCTATTACCGGAATGGGAAAATTCAGGCCACGCCAGAGCTGATCGAAAAAATTTCGGGTCTGTACCCGGGAATGCGGATGTGGGATGCAATGGTGCATCTGGGGATTAATCCCGTGGATGTAGGCAGATACGGATTGAGAAGGATTAAATACGAGCTGCGTGGGAGAGAAAAAGCTGTTCCGGAACCTGTGAAAGCCGATAAAGACTATATTTCTGAAAGCACTTCGAAAGTGGATGAAAAAACGATTCCGGAAAGCGAGCCATCCGGAGACATTTCAAAAGTGGATGAAGAACCGGGTCCAGAAACCGGGCCATCCGAGAACACTTCGAAAGCGGATGAAGAACCGGTCCCGGAGAGCGGGCTGTCCGAAGACACTTCGGAAGTTGATGAAGAATCGGTCCCGGAAAGCGGGCCATTCGAAGAAAAACCGTGTAATTCGAAAAAGAATCCCTATATTAAGGTAAAGCGCTATAGGAGGCTGGTCCCGACTGAATGCTTTTACAATGACGCATATCCACTTGGACCCCTGGGAATTGACCGGATATTTCAGATATTTGAACTGGATTCCGAAAATATTTATGAGAGCACCCTTGTCCGTATCTATACCAGGCTTTCCAAATGGGAATACCAGGCAGATCTGGAGCCGGACCTGTCGGATCCTGTAGTTCTGCGGATCTGGCAGGCCAGGATAAAAGCCATGGACCAGCTTGCGGAAGACCAGTTCCGCGGGATTGGAAAGGCAATGAAGCAGGCGGATATCCGCACCCGGAAGAAACTCTGCCGGCAGATCGGTGAACTGCCCTATGACGAAAGCAGGGTCTATACCGTCACCCGTATACTGGGGCTCCTTGATCTGCCCAAAAGTACTTACTATGCCCTGCTGAATGACGACAGTTATGGTATCAGTGAAGGACGGAGGCATGATGAGGACGAACAGGACATCGCTGTCATCCGCAAGGTATTAGACTATCGCGGGTTCGCCAAAGGGGCACGTCAGGTATATATGCTGATGCCCCGCGTGGCCGGCCGGAAGATGGGCCTGCACCGGATTCGTCGCCTGATGAAGAAGTACGGCATCACCACGCAGATCCGCAGAATGAGCCGGAACCGCAGGGCCATGCGGGAGCTGGTCGACCGCAACCGGAAATCCAACCTGCTCCTGCGCCGCTTCCGTCTGCACCGGCCGAATGAAGTCCGGCTGACAGATGTGACATATCTTGATTACGGAAATGGGGAAAGGGCCTATGGATCTGCCTCCATTGACCCCGCAACAGGCAGGCTCATCTGCTTTGTCATCAGTGAGAAGAATGACCTTCAGCTGGCACTGGACACCCTGAAGGCCATGGATGACCACCCGGCAAAGCAGGGAGCCATCCTCCACTCTGACCAGGGAATCCTTTACCTGACAGATGCATTTCAGGCCGCCGTAGTGGAAAAGGAGCTGGAACAGTCCATGTCCCGGCGCGGCAACTGCTGGGACAATGCACCGCAGGAAGCATTCTTCGGCCACTTCAAGGATGAAAGCGGCTATGAGAAGTGCCAGACCATTGAAGAACTGAGAGACAAAGTAAAGGAGTATGCTGTATACTACAACGAAGAACGGGGAATCTGGGAGCGCGGGAAGATGACGCCTGTTGAGTATGAGGCGTGGCTGGATGCCATGACGGAGGAAGAGTTCTCCGCCTACATCGCGGAGGAGGAAGAGAAGTACCGCAAAACCCGTGAGGAATCCGCAGAGAAAGCGATTATCAGGGCCAGAGAATATCAGGAGAATCGCCTGGCCAAAGTAAAGGAGAATAAAAATGAAGCTGGTCAATAAAGACGAAAAGTATACGTTTCCCGATGGCACTGACAGACCGGATGATAAGATCATCCCCTTCCTTGACAACCCCTTTGTCGTTGGCTTTAAGGAGGACAGGCTCTTTTATTCAAAGGACTTTGATGTAGCCATGTATAAGAAGATCCATGACGAGGGTATGTCATACGTGGAGGCGTATAACGCCCTGGGCTTTGATACGAAGGTCCTGGGGGAGAACCGCGCCAACGCGGCGGGCAAAAGGGTCATGGCGAAGGCACGGAACAATGAGCTGTTCACCGTCGATGAGAGCAGCTATGACGGCTCTGTGCCCCCGGAAGAGATGGGTAAACTGTCCCCTGAAGAGGAACGTGCCTACCTGAAAGCCCGCAACCACTACCTCGAAGAACTGCTTGAGACGCAAAAAAAAATGGAATCCGAATTGGAGGAGTTCTTGTCATCCTGGAAGAGCGGCAGCTGAAAGCGGATAAGTTCCGGATGGTGGATTCTTTTCTGGAAAAGCAGAAGCGGAAGGAAAACGGCCTTACTGCAACCCAGTGCTTCCACATGTTTGGGGTTAGCGATTCCGGCTACTACGCATGGAAAGCCCGCCGGCTGGACAAAGACGGGAAGCAGGCGGCCCGTGCGAGGGAACGCAATGACATCAAGGAAAAGATGCGGCAGATCGTCATTGCCAGAAACGGGGTCGTTCCGGGCAAGCGAACGTTCAAAACAGAACTTTTCCGCAGATTCGATCTTAAGGTTCACCTGAGAAGGGTTGCTTCCCTGATGAAAGAGATGCACCTTGTGGCCCAGATGCCGCACCGCGATGCCTACAAGCACCAGGCTTCCCATAACCATCCCTGTGCCGCGCCCGCAAATGAAGTGAACCAGGATTTCTTCATAGGTCCCCGCCGCGTGATTCTTACGGACATCACATACCTTTACTATGGTCCATACAGGACAACGTTCTATCTGTGCGTCTTCCGTGACGCCTACACGCGGGAGAACCTTGGCTGGCACATCGACCGGAACATGACGGTGGACCTGGTGCAGGCCGCGTATGACCGGATGATGAAGTACCATGGGGATGAGCTGAAGAAGGCGGCTTCCGTCTATATCCATTCGGACCAGGGCAGCCAGTATCTCTCGACAACCTTCAAAGAGCTGCTGGAGGATGATGGCTTTATCCAGTCTGTCTCCGCCCGGGGGAACTCCCAGGACAACGCACCGATGGAGAGCTTTTTCGGCAGGCTGAAGACTTCCATCCTGGATATGGTCGCCCTGTGCCGGTCCTTTGAGGATGCCCGGACCCTGGTCAGCAACTATATCAGCGACTA
>OMTP01000269.1 GCA_900313955.1 uncultured Lachnospiraceae bacterium
AATGTTTTTGCCGCAAATCTGCGGTAGTCGGATATATTAAAACGACGCGTAACAGCGTGACATGTGAAGGTTTCTATTTCAGCTGCTTTGCAAATTCGTTTGATTTCTCGATTTACCGTGTACTCTCGAATGATACCACCCTCGGGAGCTGTGAAAAGCTGCGGGTATTTTCTGCAAGAACCATGTAATGCAAAGAGGGCTTCTTTCTGTTCTGTCACGGTTGCTATTATCGAGGAGTTTGTGGGAATGGTTCTCTTCCCTGCGTTGGTCTTGGTGGTTTCATTCACGGTGTATGCTCCATCCTCGTTTCTTGTGACGGTGGCATGAATATGGATGCCGTCAGCGGCGATGTCTGAGGGAGTGAGAGCTCCCGCTTCTCCAATTCGCACTCCTGTCAAAATAAGGAATTTGAAAAGAGGCAAGTAATAGGAGTGCTTTCGCTCGGCTTCCTCGAAAAACTTCTTTGTCTCCTCCAAGGTGAGAGCTCGATGGATGTTCTCTCGGGCGGGCTCCCTTTCGTCTTTGATGGGAACTAACACGCGGCAAGGGCTTTTTTCTATGATGTCTTCCCTCATTGCTACATTGAAAACATGTTTTAAATGCATCATACTGTCATTTACGGTTCGAGGTGTCAGGCTGCTATTCTGTAAGGTATCTTGTACTTTGAGAATGTCGGCGGGCTTGATGTCTGCAATATGCATAGAACCGAACTTAATATTATTATACACAATGACATTTGAACAATATCTATATTCTATGCCCTGACTCCTTATAGAGGACTCGCGAACTTTTCCGCGTCTTGATTCTGTGAAGTGTTTATAATAATCGTCCATCGTTGGATTTTCTCGAGCGGCAACTCCCGCCTCGAGTTCTGCTCTCTTTTCTTGAGCTTTTTTCTGAACCTCTGCAACAGTTTTCCCGCATACATTGTAAATCTTGCCGCAATAACGAAAACCGATTTGATAGCGTCCATCCGCTCTTTTCTTTGCTCTTGCCATGTGTGCCTCCCTTTCTTTCATGAGGCACTTGTGATAAAATGCAAGTGCCCCTTTTCATGTGGTTGTGTTTGGGGGTTAGCCCCTCTTGAGGTTGCCGCCTCGAATGGGGCTTTTTTATTGGGCTTTATTGTTCGCCTTTGTTTTCTCCTCTGCAAATAGTTTTGTGAGAACTCTTTGAGCGGCCCAAAGATCTCCAAGAGGAAGCTCAATGAGCTCCTCAATCGCCTCTCTTGAGATTGCGCCTTTGTCATACCCGTCTGAAATCATCACACATGCAGCTTTTACAGCTTCAACATTCATTGTCTTGTTCCTCCTTTCTTGTGGGTTAGTTTTTCGTTTGGGGTCGCAAATTCTCCTCGATCATATTATATCAAATATGTACCCGATAGTATATGGAAGTATTTAACAAATATCGTACCCGATAATTGTTAATATTTTCTATTGTATCCGATAGTTGAAAAGGGTATAATTTTGTGTAGGGTGGGAGAGTATGCTCGATAGTTCCATATAAGTTTTAAATTGATAAAGGTGGTATGTATGCCCGAGGAAAAAAAGAGTAGATATAGCGAGTCACAAAAGAAAGCGACCGCAAAATACATGAAAGCTCATTTAGATGATTTAAAAATTAGAGTTCCAAAGGGGCGGCGCGATTATTATAAAAATGCTGCAGCTGCGGCGGGGCTTTCGTTGAACGCGTTTGCCGTTTCTGCTATGGATGAGAAAATAAAACGTGAGAATCTTGCGCCTGACTTTGAGGATGAGGAATAATTGAAGATGGAGAGGTCCTCGCTCTATGAGGATCTCCTCTCAAGGTTGGCTTTCGCGTTTTATATGCTCGCTGACAACTAATAACAGTTTTAAGGCTTTCAATCTATTATTTCCTCGCGGGATAGGTTGGGAGCCTTTTTTATTTGATTTTTACCCGTCATAACGGCGCGGTTTAAAGAGATTTGCTTTCTCCTCCTCTGTCAATTTCTTCTTGGGTTTGATAGTCCTTAGTCTATCAAATGGGATACGGTACATCTTGCTTTTATCGGGGTTGATTTGGGTGGGTTCCCACCCATTTCGCTCGATCATGGTCATTGCTCTTTGATCTGTGATTGTGAGAACAATCTCGCTGTCACCCGATAACCACTCAATCATGTTCTCAGTATTTCTTGCCATTGGTTTACCTTCTTTCAATTTCGATGTTTTTAAGTAAATTGAGTTTTGTATAGAACATACATTCTCTTTGAGCGAGAGAATTACTGTAAAATGAGTAGGTATCAATTTGATACTTTCCTCGCGTGGGGTCCTAAATCGGTTTAATCGAGCCTGATGCCCGTTTACCACCCTCAAAAGAATTTTGCTCTTTATTTTGACGGGGGGCATGCCTTTTACGTACATGTGTTTTGCTTTAGCTATCACAAATGTTATGAGCTTCTACAATTTTGTCGTTAAGTTGTTGACTCTCTTGACCGCTGCCGTGATCGGCCTCAGCTCCGCGAGGTTGGCTCCATGCCCGTGAGCTTCCCTGTCCTGAGATCCTCGAGGAGTGCGGCCCGATCATGAGCATCATGGTCCTAACTTTATGTGCATCCACGATGGAGAAGGGCGGCAGCTCCTCACGATGCCACGGCCTCCCCGATCTGATATGGACCGCTGCCATGGTCGGCCTCAGCTCCGCGAGGTTGGCTCCATGCCCGTGAGCTTCCCTGTCCTGAGATCCTCGAGGAGTGCGGCCCGATCATGAGCATCATGGTCCTAACTTTATGTGCATATCTATGTGGATAATATGCGTATAAATATGTGGATAACATGTTGATAAGTATGTGGATAAATGATAAGATTGGTGCATAAATAATTCATAATCATATTCAAAGACATAAACATAAACATATTCATATTCATGTTTTTTTACTTCTGCAAATAACCGTTAGCTTTATATAAAAGCGGACGGTTATTTTTTATTATGGTTTCTTTTGGGTATCGGTGTCGGCACTATTCTTTCTTGGCCTCCCGCCTTTCGATCCATTCGCGGCTTTTGTGTCTCTTGTTTTTATCCACTTTTCATAATCTTTGTCGAGAGTAGGCTTGAAAACATTGAAGGTTGCTATTGCTGCAGATGATTTCAAGGGAGAGGGCATTTCGTTTTTAGAGCGATATGTTTCGATCTGAGACTCATAAAGCATGAGCCCTTTAAATAATTGCCCCGCCTCCTCATCTGATAGATGCCAAATTGGATAGCCCCAATCATAATAGAGTACAAAAGACTGCCTTTCTATAGACTCTTTCATGTTATGTATTCTCCTCTCGAGCGTGTTTGTTTCTGATTCTTTCTATGGCTTGGGCCTCTTCTTCTCTTTCGGCTGCTTTCTCTAATCCCTCAGCGGTTTTCATCATGGAGAAGCTCTCTCCCTTGAGGGAGTGAGCAAATTCTCTGATTTCCTCGGGGTTATCTGATAACCAATAGCCACTATTCCCGCTCAAGATGGGCTGTTCGTCTCTTCTTGCCCTTTTTATGATTCCTTTTAATACATCCGCACTCACTCCGAGGGAGTCCGCAAGTTCATATTGATGAACCGCGTTTTCCTTTCCCCAAGGAAGTATAGAGAGCAATTTGTTGGTGAGCTCCTCAGAGGCGAGGGAGAGAGCTCCTCTTGTGATTCTCTTTCTTTCAATCGCCATGCGCTAAGCCCTCCCTTTGCTCTTGATCTCTCGGGAGATTATCAATATAGGTGTCGATGGCCTCCCGATCATAGAGGGTGCGCCGTCCGATCTTGACACGGGCCCGAGCTTCGTTCCCTACTCTTTCGGCGGTGCTTCTCCCTACTCCACAATATTCCATGAGGTCTGTAAGTCCCATAAGACGTGCTTTCTTGTTTTCCATCTGAATAATTCCTTTCTGCTGTAATTCTTGCTTGCTGTATAGAAGCGTTGTACAATGCTTTTATAGATACATTATGAAAATAAATTGCATGAAAGACAATAGAAACTATTGCAAGTATTAAATTGCGTAAATGAAAGGAAAATTGCATGAATGAGAGTTGCTTGGAATTGGAAAATGTGGATTACTCTAAATTGACAACACGAATATTGGAGGTTTCAAATCATGCTTCAAACGTAGAGCTTGCAGAGGTAATGGGAATTAGTCCGTCTCAGGCGGGTAGAAAGTTAAAAGGAGAAGCTCAATTCAAAGATTTTGAATTATTCCGTATAGCGAAAAAATATAGTTGTACTGTTGATTATTTATTAGGGCTTTCAAATACTGTTTCTCAAAGAAATTTGATGGTTTCCACTAAAATGTCCGCGTCTGATATATGCCGTGCCTTTGTGGGAATAAATAATACTATTGGAACCGTTCTCCATGTAAAAGTTGATGGGATTGGTTTCTCTCCTGATTGGATGCAAAATGGTGATGATCCTTATTATGACATATCTATACATGGCAGAGAGGAGTTAGGAACAAATGAAATTACAAATGCTTGCTATAATAATGAGCCCCTTCCTAAAATGGATGCGAAAAAAAAAGAGACATGCTCAATTTTTTTTGCGGTCTGTGACTTTATAGGAACTTATACGGCAATGAAATATGGGCTTACAAAAGTAGGCGAGGATGAAAGGGCTAGTATAATGGAGAGCCTTTATAGAGATGCTGATAAGAAGGTAGCATTTTTTAGTGACGTGATTGAAATGCTTCCTGAGAGTATTAAAAGAGCTGTCTTGAAAAAAAGACACGATGGTGGGCCTGATTCGCAAGAGTAAGTTAATCGTTTATCGCCATGATAAGAACTTTTCCTAGTAATGATGAAAGCTCTCATCATGGCAGCAGCGTTCTCTATACTCTCCTCAGAATCTCCTCAACCATGCGTTGAGTCTCCAAATCTGAGAAATGATAGTCCGTGATTGTCTCGGATGAATGGGACGGGCGGCACGGGAGAAAATACTCCTCATAATATTCTCTTGCGCGTCTGCAGAATTTGCGGTCCTGTTTGAGCTTGTGCAATGCCATGGCAGCGGTCCCCTGATTGGATGCGGGGAGTCCTTCCCAATAGCGGCGGTGCAATTCTTTCCTTTGCGCCTCGGGGAGCTTGTCGAGGGCTTTCGATGTGATACGCTTTAGATACTCCCGATCTGCTTCCCGATCCGCTCCGTCATAGTCTTTCGCGGGCTCGGATGGAAGGAAATTCCATCCAAGGGGCTCTCCGTCCTCATTCGTCATACTGTCAGGGTGTACGGGTGACTTTCTTGACATGAGGGCTACCCGCATTGTGCAAACGGCAGCGGCAGAGGCATGTAAAAAAAGGGCGGCCTCTTTCTCTGAGGGGTTCCGTCCAAAATGCTCATTGTAATATTCGACACAATGAGCGTACTTGTTCGAGGATGAGATGGCAGAGGACGGGAGGCGCGTGGGGCGGCATTTAGAAAACCATGCTGAGAGTTCATAGTAAATGTATTGATGGAGGCATGTTAAGAAGAGGCCTCGGTTTGAATCATAGTTGTTTGCAGCATTTACACATGCGAGAAATGCCTCTTGCTCCCCGTCATCGTGTTCAAGACGACCCGCTCGAATATAGGGTCCTTCAATTCTCATGCAAAACGGACGCACTTGCTCCCATAGATTCAAGATAGTCTCCGCTTTGTGGGTTCTCTGATACTCCAAAGCAAGCTCCTCATTCGTCATACTTGCGGCCTCCTCTCAATCATAAAAACAGCATTCCGAGAGAAGCGGCTTCCGTGTAGGCCTTCCCGATGGTGGGAATTTCATGCATGGCAGCGGTTCCCGATTGTATTACATATTGTAACAAATTCAGCACAATATGGAGGCTTTTTTTCTTGCCTTGGGCGGGATTTTTGAGGAATGTTAGGCAAAACGTTAGGCGGGAGCATGTCTCCCCGCATAAATAAAGGCTTGTGGGAAAAAGTCCCACTTTCCGCAGCTTGAATGTGCGGGATCACCGGTGAGAAGCCGGTGATTTTTTTATGTTCGCAAGGAGTGGGTTTGCGGAGCCCGCCCTCGCAAACTTCACTTTCATGGGATTTGCGGGGTTCCCGACCCCGCAAATTTCTGCTTCTCTTTTCCGGGGGTGAGGAAGGCGAACGGCGTGAGTTCAGTCGAGCAGATATTTTTCGATGAGATCGCCGCAGCCATTTTCTTCGTTGGTCAGGGTGATGTAGTCGGCCGCGGATTTGGCGTGGTCATTGGCATTCCCCATGGCGACGCCCAGACCGGCAGCTTTGATCATGGGGACGTCGTTGTCAGCGTCTCCGGCGGCGATGGTGTACTTGCGGGCAATGCCGAGGACATGGGCGAGCTCGAGGAGGCCGGACCCCTTGGTGACGCCCGGAGCGCTCAGCTCGACGCTTGTGCGCTCGGCGTAGGTCTTCTCGATGGGAATGTCAGTGAGGCGCTTAAAGGTGCGCTCGCGGCCTTCCGGAGAGGCGTGATAGAGATTGATCTTCTCGATCTCGTTTTTATGGGTGCGGATGACGTCGAAGATATCGTCAACCGGTGTAGCTACCTCCTCGTAGAGGCTCTGGTAGACGCCCATGGCGAAGTGGCCCATGTTGGCGATGTCTTTTTGGTTGACATAGGATTCGCCGTGAATGAGAGCCTGGGGCATCATTTCTTCAAGTTCCATGACCTCGAGAATATGATCGATATAGTCCGGAGCCAGCGTGTGGTGGGCGATGCATCGTCTCTCGTAATAATCATAGATGTATGCCCCGCACTCACAGATCGCATAGCGGATATGAGTGAAATCTCTTTTATAGGGTCGGAGCTCGGCAATCGGTCGCCCTGTGCAGATGACGACACTCTTGCCCTGCCGGTCAGCCTCTTCAATGGCCTCCAGGGTTCTGGAATCAATTGTCTTGTCGTCCTTCAAAAGGGTTCCATCCATATCAAATGCAATCAGGCGATATTTGCTCATGTTTCTTCTCCTTTTTTGCTTCTTCATATTCTCTTTGTAACTATTCAGGAGGCCGACGGTTGTGAACGATTGGAAAACACTTCCTCCGCGGCTCTGCGCTCCGCTTCGGTCGGCTGCTCTTCGAACGTCCACTGGACGTTCAGCGCCCTCCTCGGCTC
>OMTP01000267.1 GCA_900313955.1 uncultured Lachnospiraceae bacterium
GAGCCGAGGAGGACATGTTTTTCTCGAAGCAAAAGTGCCCTCCTGAACAGTTACAAATAGAAAATGAAAGCGCAGGCAGGGACGTCGCGTAATGCAGGCGTCAGGTCTGCGCTTTTTATGATGACGAGGTGACAGTCATGAAGAAGATCTCAAAACCGGATATCAGCAGATACAGCAACTGCATACGGGTCATCGATTCTCACACGATGGGGGAACCGACCCGCATTGTCTATGATGGAGTGCCAAATATTCAGGGATCTACCATGATGGAGAAAAAACAGTATCTTGCGGAGAAGTTTGATGAATTTCGCACATCCCTGATGCTGGAGCCACGAGGCCACAGAGATATGTTCGGAGCCATTCTGACGGAGCCTGTCCATAAGGAAGCGGATGTCGGCGTCATCTTTATGGACAGCGGAGGCTATCTCAACATGTGCGGACATGGAAGCATAGGAACTGCTTCTATGCTGGTCGACGCACGCATGGTCGAAGTGAGGGAGCCTTACACAGAGATCACACTGGATACCCCTTCAGGAATCATTTCTACCAAAGTTCACGTGGTCAATGGAGAGGCGGAGAGCGCGACGATCCAGAATGTCCCGGCATTCCTCTATGCAGAGGGCCTGACGGCGGAGATTGATGGGTATGGAGTGATTCCTTATGATATTTCTTTTGGAGGTTCTTTTTTCGCCCTGATTGATGCTGAATCGATCGATCTGCACCTGCATGTGTCCAATATCGAAGAGATAACCAAGCTCGGCATCAGGCTGCGCGATGAGATCAATCGCACGCAGAAGATCCAACACCCCTGTCTTCCGATTACAAGCGTCGATCTTGTTGAATTTTATTCGAGGACAAGAAATAAGCTGGCCGATGACAAGAACTGCGTCATCTTCGGCGACGCCCAGGCCGACCGCTCTCCCTGCGGCACCGGAACGTCCGCCAAAATGGCGGCTCTTCACGCCAAGGGCCTTCTGCCGATCGGGCAGGACTTTGTCTATGAGAGCATCACAGGCACCATGTTCCGCGGCCGCCTGATTGGCGAGACAAAAGTAGGGGACTTTGATGCTGTCATTCCTCAGATCACAGGCAGCGCCTACATCACAGGCTTCAACGACTGGATTATCGACAAGCAGGATCCTCTCTGGAAGGGGTTCTTATTATAGAAGGAAGTACAGAAGACATAACAATATGTAATGCCTCACATGCGAACCTTTCAATTTACAAATGGAACATGTCACAGTATAATGGCAACATCGAGAAAAGATGATTTAATTATTTCTTGATTAACAACAATTGACACTCATGGCAGGCAAAGGAGCTGGCTTATTCAGACAACTTCTTTGCCTGCTATTTTTTGCCGAAAAAGGAGACAGCCAATGAGTGAAAGTCCCTTAATCAGTGTAAGGAAACTGCAGAAATCATTTGGAGAATTGGAAGTCCTGAAAGATATTAATGTCGATATCTACCCGGGTGAAGTGGTCTGTGTCATCGGCCCCTCGGGATCAGGCAAGAGTACCTTCCTGCGCTGCATCAACCAGCTGGAGACGCCGACGGGCGGAGAGATCCGCTACAAGGACCAGGTGATTAACAGTAAGGGGGCCGATATCCGTCAGTTCCGTGAGGAAGTCGGCATGGTGTTCCAGAGGTTTAATCTCTTCCCCTTCAAGGATGTCATTGGCAATGTCATGATGGCACCGGTTCTGACCAGGCACAAGTCCAAGGAGGAAGCCAGGGCCTACGGAATGGAGCTATTAAAGAAGGTTGGACTTGAGAGCAAGGCGGCCGTCATGCCCCGCATGCTCTCCGGGGGCCAGCAGCAGCGTGTGGCCATCGCCCGGGCTCTGGCTATGGATCCAACCGCCCTTCTTTTTGATGAGCCGACATCCGCTCTGGATCCGGAGCTGGTCGGAGAAGTCCTGAACGTCATGAAGGATCTGGCCAGAGACGGAATGACCATGGTTGTAGTCACGCATGAAATGGCCTTTGCGAGGGACGTGGCCGACAGAGTTATCTTCATGTCGGACGGTTATATTGTCGAGGAGGGCCCCGCCAGAGAAGTCATCGAGCATCCTCAGCAGGAGCGCACCAAAGCATTTCTCTCCAGGTTCCTGGAGAGCTGAAGAAATACAATTTGAAAATGGATAAGTGCGTCTGCATTGGCTAAAAAGGCAGGCAACTATTCAGGAGGCCGACGGTTGTGAGTGATGGAATAGCATTTCCTCCGCGGCCACCACGCAGAGGTCCACTCCGGAAGTGCTTTTCCATCGCTCACTCGTCGGCGGTCCTGAACAGTTACAAAAGCAGATGCTTTATCATATAGATTCTTCTGCCTGTAGCTTCATTTTCCTAAGGGAGAAGAAAATGAACCTGTTCACTCTGTCTTAGATTTAAGGAGGGAATTTTATGAAAAAACGTGTGATGTCAGTGATTATGGCAGCCATTTTTGCAACCGGCATGCTTGGAGGCTGCGGAAGTTCATCTTCAACGACTTCAACTGCATCGACTGCTGCGTCCAGTGCGGCAGCATCGACAGCTGCATCTTCAGCGACGACTTCTACGGAAGAGGCAGCGTCCGGGGCCAGTTCCACAGCTTCCGGTGACTTCCAGTATAAGGATGCTTTGAAGGGCGTCTCCCTGAAGGTCGGAACAAGCGGTCTGTTTGGACCTTTCTCCTACTATGATTCAGACGGCAAGACCCTCATCGGCTATGATATTGATCTCTTACAGGATCTGTCTGATCTTCTTGGATTTGAGATCGACGGCGGCATTCAGGCGCAGGATTACTCCTCCCTCACAACTTCTCTGTCCGAAGGCAAGCTGGATGTCGGTGCCGCAGCTCTTTGCGCTACGGATGAGAGAAAGGAAGTCATGAATTTCTCCCCGATCTACTGTGATTCCGGCCAGGTCGTCATGATTAACTCCGATAACGACGAGGGCATCACAGGCGTCGATGACCTCGCGGGCAAGAAGGTCGCTGTTGAGAAGGGCACTGCTTCTCATACCTATGCATCCAAGAATCTTCCGGACAGTACACTGGAAGTCCACGACACCATCACAACCGCTTATGAGTCCCTTGAGCAGGGCAAGGTAGACGCGGTCATTCAGGATGGTCCGGGCGCTGCCTTCTACATCAAGACGACTCCGGACTCCAAGCTCAAGATCGTCGGCGACGAGTTTAATCAGGGCCAGGCTCCTTACTGCGTCGCTATTTCCAAGGACTGCGAATACTATGATCAGATCAGTGCAGCGGTCCAGTACCTGATCGACAACGGCACGACGGATGAGCTCTACAAGAAGTGGTGCGAATAAGTAAGCCGCAAGTCACATGCATGAAACATGCAGTCACCGGTAGTCATTGAGTGGATCCGGGGGCGGCGGATTCGCCTCCCCGGGTCTTTGGAACAGATAGGATGTGAAAAGTATGAATTCAAGTTTTCTTGGTACCATTTTGCCGATGCTGTTCGACGGCCTGAAGCTGACCCTCTTGATTTCCATTGTTGGAATTCTGATCGGTTTCGTCATCGGCAGTATATGCGGCTATCTTCTGCAGTCTGATCATCCGATCGGCAAAACGATTGCCAGCGTTTATATCTGGATCATGCGCGCAACGCCGCTTATGGTTCAGGCTCTGTACGGCTATTATGTTATCCCCAAGCTCCTGGGAATCGATCTTCCCAGTACGACGGTAGGCATCATGGTCATCGCCTTGAATTCAGGAGCTTTCATGTCTGAGATTGTTCGAGGTGCGCTGGCCGGCATCGATCCTGGTCAGAAGGAAGCGGGTGTCTGTCTGGGCCTTACAGATGTGCAGGTCATGTTCAACATCATTGTCCCGCAGGCCTTCAAGGTCGCCCTTCCCGGACTCTTCAACCAGTTCATCATTTCCGTGAAGGATACAGCTCTTCTGTCGGTTATCGCCGTCAATGAGATCACGCATCAGGCGCAGGCGTATGCGGCTCTCAGTTTCAAAGCCATCCCGACCTATACGGCTCTGGCGGCCTTTTATCTTGTTTTCCTTTCTCTTCTCATTCTCTTACAGAGATTCGTGGAGCGGAAAGTCGGCAAGTAAAGAACGAGACCTTCCTTTCAGGGTGCAGTTCCTGAAAGGAAGGTCTTTTTTTCGGGAACCCAAAGGGACGGTTTCAATGGTTCCACATGATGTGGTCCATTCGAACCGTCCCTTTGGGATTCTGTGCCTTTAGTTGAAGGACTCTTCGGTGGGCTCTGCCTCTTTGGGCAGGGTCATTTCACTTGCCATAGAGGTGACGAGGACATCTTCTGCTTTGAGAATTTCGGGCAGGTCATCGGCCACTTCCTGGGTGAAGCGCAGGGCAGCGGGGGAGAGATGCTCGTGGGCTCGAAGGGCGATGCCAAGTTCACGGTCATAAAAGGGGTCGAGCGGCAGGGCGGCGATCTGGTTCTCAACGCCGCGGATGACGAGCGAAGGAAGGATACTGTAGCCCAGATGGTTGGCGACCATAGACACAATGGTGTGATCGTCACGCGACTGATAGTGGATGTTCATATGGATGCCCGAGTCTTTGATGGCCGAGAGAACATCATAGTCGACCCCGTCGGTAGAGCGGATAAATGGCAGGTTTCTGAACTCCTGGATCGAGAAGGTCGTGTCCGCAGCGTGGGAGTCGTCTTTCGGTAAAATGGCCATGAGGGGCTCTCTGTAGAGGGGGATCCACTTGAGGGGGCTGGTGTGGCGCTTGCTCATGAGGCCGAAGTCGGCGATGTGGTTGGTCACCATGTCGACGATCTCATCGGTTCCTCCCTGGAGGACTTCGATCATGATGTTCGGGTATTTCTGCTGAAACTTGTAGAGAATGGGTGGAAGCCATATTCTGGAGACCGAAGAGTAAGCGGCTATGGTCAGGTGACCCATATCCAGACCCTTGAGGGAGGACACCGTCTGTTCGAGTTCCTCATTGACTGCAATCAGCTCACGCACGATGGGGAGGAACATTTTCGCGTTTGGAGTCAGCTCTACCCCGTGGCGCGTTCGTATGAAAAGAGGAAATCCAAGTTCGTTCTCCAGAGATTTCAAGATATGGCTGACACCCGGCTGCG
This sequence comes from uncultured Lachnospiraceae bacterium, assembly GCA_900313955.1. Taxonomy (GTDB): domain Bacteria; phylum Bacillota; class Clostridia; order Lachnospirales; family Lachnospiraceae; genus Chordicoccus. The sequence goes on from OMTP01000267.1 coordinate 5,080, forward strand.
TGTAGCCGAGTCTTTCCCCGCTCTTTGTAAAGTTGTGGGTCTCTGCTACATCAGCAAAGAGCGTATATTTGTTGATATCCATAGAAACCTCCTGAGAAAAAAGCAAAAGCAGGTACCCCTTCTGGGAGTACCTGCCTTGGTAACACAAAGTTCATTACTATCATACGTTTATATGCGAAAAAATGCAAAGATTTTCTTAAAAAGTTTTCATGCGAAATCGTAATGGTTACAATTCACTTTACAGTTCACGGGGCACCCCGGCGCGGAGCGCAAAGGCCTTCTTCCGGAGCGCATTCGATTTTCGCCGCCTGCTTTT
>OMTP01000266.1 GCA_900313955.1 uncultured Lachnospiraceae bacterium
GCTGGGGTTCGCCTCGGCATTCCCGGCTCTCACAACCCCAGCGAGTCGCCTTTTTCGTCCTCTCGCTGGGGTTCGCCTCAGCATTCCCGGCTCTCACGACCCCAGCGAGTTGCCTTTTTTGCCCTCCCGCTGGGGTTCGCCTCGGCATTCCCGGCTCTCACGACCCCAGCGAGTCGCCTTTTTCGGCCTCCCGCTGGGGCCGTAGATGAAGTGAAAGCCTCTGCCTGCCCGGGGCAGGTAGAGCCGGGGCAGGCAGAGGGTCCTGACTTCCACCTCATTCCTCATAGAAGAACTGGCTGGTGCCGCTGTCGATGTGGAAGAAGTCGGAGTAGTCGATCTCGAAGAGCGGCTTTTTGACCTTGCGGACATCGATCTTGCGAGCGATGAGCTGTTGGAGAACGCCGCCGTAGGCCAGGTCGCCCTGGAGGAGTGCGCCGGTGATCACGCCGTCCTTGTGGACAATCTTCTTGTAGACGTCGCCCTTCTCGTAAGTGACAACCTCATAGGTATCGTCGGGCGGGTTGACGAAGCCAAGCGACATAGTGTGGATGCCGAGGAAGCTCATGGTGGACTTCGATGCAAAGAAGTCTGTCATCTTTGCGGGGACGCCGGCCATATTGGAGGCCGCGATCATGCCTTCCTTCACGGCGACCGGCCAGATGGGGCTGGTGCCGGAGACATCTCCCGCACCGTAGATGTCCGGATCATTCGTCTTGCCTGTCGGATCGTAGATGAGGCCGAACTTGCTGAGCTCAAGGCCGGAGTCTTTCAGGAACTCCACATTGGAGCGGACACCGGCCGTGATGACGAAGAAGTCACAGGGCAGACAGGTGCCGTCGGTCAGATAGACATGGGTGATGAAGCCGTCTTCATCCTGATCCAGATGGTCGACGCCGACGCCGTAGTGCTGGTCGATGCCCTCGGAGGCAAACTTATCGATATACGTCTGGGCCGCGCGCGGATCCAGCTGTTTATTGAGGGGCCAGCCTGCGAAATCGACCAACGTCACCCTGACGCCCAGGTCAAGAAAACCGCACATGCAGTCGATGCCGACAAGTCCGGAGCCCAGAACAACAATGTTGTGACAGGTCTTCGCGACTTCTTTGAGCTCCTCGATGTCGTCAATATTTCTGAAGCCGATATAATTTCTTGCTCCCTTAAGTCCCGGAATCGGCGGGACAAAGGTGTGGGATCCGGTCGCAATGAGAAGCTTGTCGTAAGAGACAAGGTCGCCATTTTCAAGAATGACATACTTGCCCTCCCGGTTGAGGCCCACTGCCTCCCGGCCCTTCATCCATTTGACATTGTATAAAGTCTCAAAGTCCGGCTCCACAAAGCACAGCCTCTCCTTGGTCCGGATACCGCCCAGATAGGCGTGGAGGATGCAGCGGGAGTAAATATCCCTGTCCTTGGAAATAAGAACAATCTCAGCTGACGGGTCATATTTTCGAAGCGTACGGACGCCATTGACGCCGGCCGCCGAGGAACCAATCACTACATATTTCATGCTTTTACCTCCACCAATGTAATGGCGTGCATGGGACACTTCTCCACACACATGGGGTTGGGGGAGCCATCCTCCGTCCTGTGGACGCACATGTTGCACTTGAGGATCTGCTTCTGGCTCAGGCGGTCGTACTTGAGGACACCGTAGGGGCAGGACATGATGCACATGTAGCAGCTCGCGCACTGGTTCTTGTCATACTCGACGTATCCCGTCACCGGGTTCTTGTGCATGGCACCGGTCATGCAGGTGTAGACGCACTCCGGCTTGTCGCAGTGGCGGCAGAATATAGGCGCCGGCCGCGTCTCGGAATCGATGACGACGCGGTTTCTGGAGTCCGAGCTGTCCGACTCGTGGCTCACGATACAGGCCGTGACACAGGTGAGACAGCCGATGCACTTGCTTCTGTCGATCTTAATTCGATACATGACTTACGCCTCCTCTCCGATTTTGACAAAGTTGACCGTCGCCGCCTTGTAGTTGGGCTCCCTGGAGTACTTGTCGTAGCTCGACGGCGTCAGGCAGTTGCACTCGATGTAGTGCTCAGGCGCGTAGAGCTGGTCATAAGGCACATCGTCCGTGATGCGGACCGCGAAGTCGGCGCTCTGGCCATTCACGGAACTCACCCGGATCATGTCCATGTGGTGGATGTTCTTCTCCCTGGCCAGACGCGTGTTCATGAAGAGATACGCCTTCTTAATAGAGACGTCCTCGACATTCCTTACCTCTTTGGTACGGCTCTGCGTGTGCCACTGACCGACCGTTCCGCGGCCTGTGTTGAAAATGTAGGGGTACGCCTCCGTCTGCGGATACGGATTTGCAAGCGGCTCCTCATATAAGAACTTCGCTCTTCCATCAGGCGTGAAGAAAATGCCGTCCTCGTAGAGTCTCCTCTCCTCCGCGACGTCCTGACCGACCATTTTCTCGGGGTAAGGCCACTGGATACCGTGAGAATTCTCAAGCCCCCTCCAGCTGACGCCGGTAAAGTCGCAGCCCATGCCGCGGGACATTTCCCTCAGCATATTAAAGCACATCTCGGGCGTCTCCCATTTTTCAATCTGGGAGCCCATGCCGAGCGCCTTGCCGACGCCCAGAATGGCCTCGTAGTCGGAGATCTCATTTTCCTCACGCGGAAGAACCGGCACCATGCGGCACATGCGCCTCTCGAGGTTGATGTAGGTTCCGCACTTCTTGATGCCCGGGACGACCGGGAAGAAGACCGTCGCATCCTCCGCCGATTCGGTCGTGTCGTAGATATCCTGGACGACGAAGAGGTCGAGTTTTTTGACCGCGTCCGCGAAGGTCTTGTTGTTGGTCCAGCTGTGCTTGGGGTTGGTGCAGAGAATCCATAAGCCCCTGATCTCACCAGCGTTGATGCCCTCGACAATCTTATTATAAGGAAGGGTCGGCTTCCTGGCGAGATGGTCGTCATCCGAGCCCGTCACGGCACAAATGATCTTCCGATCCTCTGCGTTGCCAAAGTCCCGGCCGGCGTAGGAACAGGTCGTGTTGGAGAAGAGGCGGGAGCCCATGGCGTTGCACTGACCGGTGATGGAGTTTGGACCCGTGCCCGGACGGCCGATGTTGCCGGTCATAAGACACAGGTTCATGATGGCCTGGGCCGTGCGGACCGCCTCGTAGCCCTGGTTGACGCCCATGGTCCACCACATGGATACCGCCTTGCCCTCGTGAATCATGGTCGCAAGCTCCATGATCTCTTTCAGACTGAGCCCCGTCTCTTTCACAGCCCTCTCGAGCGTAAACTCCTTCACGAACTCCCTGTAGCCGTCAAATCCATTGGTATGCTTCTCAATGAAGTCGTGGTCGATCCAGTCGTTACTGATCATGATATTGGCCAGCGTGTAGAGAAGTTTCAGATCCATGCGCGGTTTAATCGGATAATAATAATCCGAATTTCTTGCCGTCTCCGACTTTCTCGGATCAATGCAAATGATCTTGTGCCCCGGCACTTTGTTGTATCTCACCCTCTGCCACACAATAGGATGGGCGACGACCGGGTTGGCCCCGATGAAGATGATGGTGTCGGAAAGCTCCAGATCTTTGAGCGTATAGCCCGGCGCGTCGTAGCCATAGGTCTGCTTCATGGAGACAGCCGCGGAAGCCATACAGAGGCGCGTGTTGCCGTCGACATTGGTCTGCAGGTAATCCCGCATGACATGGCCGAAGATGGCGAACTCTTCCAGAGTCAGCTGGCCCGTCGAGATGCCAGCCACACTCTCCGTCCCGTAGTCCGCCTGCAGGCTCTTGAGCTTGTCCGCGACATAGGAAAATGCCTCGTCCCAGGACACCGTCTTCTTTGTTCCGTCTGCCTGCCTGATCCACGGCAGACTGTTTGGCTTCACCGTCGTCTGCTGCTTGTCGAGGGAAATGCCCTTGATGCAGCAGAAGCCGTCATTCACTGGATACCCTTTCGTCGGCACCACCTTCTGGATCACCCCGTCTTCCACCAGGAAGTCCAGATTGCAGTCGATGGCACAGTAGTTACAGTTCGTCTGTATTTTTTTCATGCTTGCGCCTCCTCTCTTCGGGTGACAGGCACCCGGAATCCTCAGTCGGGGGACTTTGTCCCCAGCCGGGTCTCGATACGGTCCGCGATCTCCTGGATATCTTCAAATCCCAGGCCGTCTTCTTCAAACTTCTCAGGCTCTTCCGTCACCAGTAAAAATCTTCCCTCCGGGTTGGAGATGGGACATTCTCCTTCCCTCACTGTCTCAATTTTTGGAAATGGATACTCCTTCAGCCCCTCGATCATAATGAGATCCGCCTCAGGAAAATGTCCGATCAGCTCGTCCACTCTCGACTGTTCTTCCTCCTTGTGGATGAAAATGCGCCTCCTCGAGAAGACGGCCGTCCCGTAGGCCCCGGCTCTCATGAAGCGGTCGCTGTCGGTTCCCTCCCTGTCGCAGGTGAAGTCATGTCCGTCGTGCTTGATGACCGCGACATGATAGCCGCGGGATGTCATTTCCGGAAGCAGTTTCTCGATGAGGGTCGTCTTGCCGCTGCCCATGGCACCAGCGACGCAGATGACGCGGGGATCCCGGCCATTGGCAGATGGGCCGCCGCAGGAGGCGGATTCTGTTTCGGGTAGATCGTCCAATGGGCATCCGGGGAGACCGGATGCAGATGCCTTTTCACGTCGGCTGCCCTCCACGAGATGCTCATAACTTTGGGGGGTATTGACATTTTCAAAAAGTGCCTCATTCTCAAAGTAGAGCTTCCCTGCGCCCGTCTCCTTTAAGAGATGCATCATGCGGCGGTCGCCCTCCGCGAGCATCTTCTCCGCGACAGGCAGAACCTCGCGGGGGTAGATTCCAAAGAGAGGGTGAATGTGATGCTTTGTCTCAGCCACACAGAGACGCTTCCTGTTCGTCGCCTGCCACATGGCATAGAAGGTTCGGATCAGCTCCGCGTCGACGCGGGGCGTGTCCGTCGCCGAGACAAAGAGCGCATCGCAGCCAATCGCATGAAAGCCCGAGACGATCCCGCCCAGCGGCCCCTGCCCGGGAATCTCATCTTCGACCATCGGAACCATAAGGGACGGTTCTTTTGGTCCTTCCCGGGTGGAACCCAGCGGGGACAGTTCAACAGCCGCCTTCCCTGTCGGATCCACGAGATCTGCCCCCGACAGGTTCGTCTCAGGGGAGCTCATCATAATCATCCCCGGTGGCCCCGTTGCCCGCCCGGCGACGGACAGATAGATGCGTGAAAGCCCCGCCTCGCGAAAAGACCCTGCGATATGCTCACAAAATGTCTCTCCCTGATACAAAAGATCCGCCTTCTTCCTGCCTCCCATACGGCTGTTTCTGCCGCCGGCCAGAAGGAGTACAGCAACATGCACATTTTCCAAGATGGTCACCTCATTTCCATTATACAGGAAAAGCAAAGGCTTTCCAACGGAAAGGTAGCATTTTCAAAAATTCCGCTCTGTTTGGGAACGATTTCATTTTCCGATTTATGCATTTTCATATAAAAATGTTTAAAAATCTGGTATACTTGAATGAGTATCTGATCTGCTCCCGCAGATCCTAATCAAAATGTTCGTAACTATTCAGGACGTGTTTTTCGTGAAGCAAGGATGCCCTCCTGAATAATTTCGAATGTTAAAATGCAAAGGAGGTTCTGCAATGGAATTTCTTGCAAGCAAGGCGGACGTCTCCGCCCTCTTTGAGGCATGGCAGAAGGACTACGACATCTACGCGCCTAAACTCTTCGTGGGCGGCGGCCGCTTCTCCGACACAGATGTCATCCGCTATGCGCGCATCACGTCTCCGGATGAAATCGTCTGGGACAAAAAATCCCTCTATTCCTTCAAGGAGGCGCTCATTCCGCCCTCCGAAACTCTGTTTTTCTACTCCGGCACCAATGTAACCGAGTCCGACGCGCCAAGGCCGGCCATCATTTTCCTCCGGACCTGTGACATGGCGGCGGTCGCGCGCCTCGATCAGATCTACGAGAAAAACGGTGCCCCGGACTATTATTACGACAGGAAGCGCAAGGCCATGAAGTTCGTGGTCATGCCCTGCAAGTCGACCTGCGAGGAGGGCTACTGCGTCAGCATGGGCACCAATGTCCCCAAGGGCTACGACATGGCCATGGACCTCGCCGCTGACGGCACCTACCGCATCGACGCCGTCGACCCTGCTTTTTCCGATCTCTTAAACAAGATTGATGAAAATGCAGCCGTCGACGATAAGTTCCATATCCCCTATGTCACGGAAAATAAGGTCAGGGTTTCCATCCCCAGGGATCTCACGATCGACGTCATGAAGAGCCACATCTGGGACGAGTACAACTACCGCTGTATCGCCTGCGGCCGCTGTAACTATGTATGTCCTACCTGCACCTGCTTCACTATGCAGGACGTCTCCTATGACGCCAACGGAGTACTCGGCGAGAGACGCCGCGTCCAGGCCTCCTGCATGGTCGACGGCTACACCGACGTGGCCGGCGGCGCAAGCTACAGAAAGAAGTACGGCGAGCGCATGCGCTTCAAGGCGCTCCACAAGGTCTATGACTTTAACCAGAGATTCGGTTACCAGATGTGCGTCGGCTGCGGCCGATGTACCGACGTATGTCCGGAGTATATCTCATTTTCCAGAATCATCAATCGCCTCGAAGAGGGTATGAAGGAGGTGCGCGCAAATGGCAGCAACTAATACCTATATTCCATTTCCTTCAAAGATTCTTGAGATCATCCGCCACACAAAGAAGGAGTACACCTTCCGCATGGAGTATCCGGACGCTCTTCACAAGATCCGCCCGGGCCAGTTCTTTGAGATCTCCATGCCCAAGTTCGGCGAGGCTCCGATTTCCGTCTCCGGCATCGGGGACAATTCGATCGACTTCACCATCCGCGACGTTGGCGTCGTGACCGACGAGGTCTTCCACTACTTCGAGGGCAAGAGCCTTCTCATCCGCGGACCTTACGGAAATGGCTTTGTCTACGACGACTACAACGGCAGTGAGCTCATTGTCGTAGCGGGCGGCACGGGCGTATCCCCTGTCCGCGGCGTCATCGACCACTACGCCCACCATCCGGAGGACGTGGACGGCATCACAGCCATCGTCGGCTTCAAGTCGCCGGACGATATCCTCTTCCGCGACGACCTGGACTACTGGAAGGACCACATCGACTTCCGCATGACGGTCGACTCTGCCAAAGGCCAGCCGGGCTACCGCGAGGGCTTTGTCACGGCAGTCGTCCCTGAACTCACGCCGAAGGATCTCAATACCACCAAGGCGATCGTCGTCGGCCCGCCGCCCATGATGCGCTTCACCATTATGGGACTTTTAAAGCTCGGTATCCCGGAGACCAACATCTGGCTCAGCCAGGAACGCAAGATGTGCTGCGGCCTCGGCAAGTGTGGCCACTGCAAGATCGGCGACACCTATGTCTGCCTCGACGGCCCGGTCTTCCCCTACACCAAGAGCAAGACCATGATCGACTGACGGAAAGGAGGAACATGTGGTATGGATATGAATGTCAAAGAACTTAAGAAAAATGCCTTTCGTCAGACGAAGGTAAGAAATGTCACTTCCTCCCGCATCCGTGTCCCGGGCGGCCTATTGAAGGCTGAATATCTGGGGAAAATACAGGAGATTGCGGAGAAGTACGGCAACGGCACGGTCAACCTGACTTCCCGCCAGGGCTTTGAGATCCCGGGCATCCCCTTCGAGAAGATTCCAGAGGTAAATGCAGCTCTGCAGGAGATTATCGACGGCACCGGAATCAACCAGGACGGCAAGGAGAGGGGAGAAGGCTACCCGGCCTCCGGCACGAGAAATGTCGCTGCCTGCGTCGGCAACCGCGTCTGCCCCTACGCCTGCTACGACACAACCGCATTTGCCCAGAGAATTGAGAAAGTCATCTTCCCAAATGATCTCCATGTCAAGATCGTTCTCACCGGCTGCCCCAACGACTGCCAGAAGGTCCGTATGGCCGACATCGGCATCATGGGCATGACCGAGCCCCAGTTCGATCCCAACCGCTGCGTCTCCTGCGGCGCCTGCGAGAAGCGCTGCAAATCCAAATCGGTCGCGGCCATCACCATGGACAAGTTCCGCCCGGTCCGCGACTCCATCAAGTGCATCGGCTGCGGCGAGTGCGTCAACGCCTGCCCCAACTTCGCCTGGACCCGCTCCAGACAGAAATACTACCGCGTCACCCTCATGGGCCGCACCGGCAAGAAGAACCCCCGCATGGGCGTCGACTTCATCAAGTGGGCTGATGAGGAGTCCATCATCCAGATGATCAAGAACATGTACGCCTTCACCGAGCACTACATCAACCCTAACTCCCCGGGCGGCAAAGAGCATGTCGGCTACATCGTCGACCGCGTCGGCACCGAGGAATTCCTCAAGTGGCTCATGAAGGACGTCCATCTCCCCGCCATCGCCGAAGTCTACACACCTCTCAACTGGGGCGGCGTCGAGTACGCCCACAACCAGTACTTCGGCAACAACCGCTACAATCCCGACGGCAGCATCGTCACCGACTTCTCCGAGCCCGCCAAAAAGAGATGAACCCACGGGGACGTATCCCTTGGGTTCACCCATCAGTGAGACCACAGGGACAGATCCCTCGCACATATTCTACGAAAAAATAACAGGCACCAGAGTCACGTTTGTGATTCTGGTGCCTGCTTCTGTTTTAAGCACAGTAACTGTTCAGGAGGGCACTTTTGCTTCGAGAAAAACATTCTACACTCCGTTT
>OMTP01000262.1 GCA_900313955.1 uncultured Lachnospiraceae bacterium
TTTGAGCCGAGGAGGACATGTTTTTCTCGAAGCAAAAGTGCCCTCCTGAACAGTCACCCATATTCGAACTTTGTGGGGGCAAAGAAGAAAAATCCCGGCACAACCCCTATGGGCCGGCCGGGTTTGCATATGCGGATCGAGTTTCTTCCTATTATAATAAGTAAATTTACTTTTTAAAAGTTCTCACCATAGAAGAACTTTCTGTAGAGTTCGATTTCTTCAGGGGTGTGCTTGCTGGATTGGAAAACGATCGTACCGGGTGTGCCGTCCGACTTCAGAATTTCCCACTGCTGAAGATTGGCCCTCAGATTTCTGGCGGTGCCTTCTCCACTCTCGAAAATGGGCAGGTCGCCCATGATCTCACGAATGGCTTTCCTGACGAAGGGATAATGCGTGCAGCCGAGGACGATACTGTCGACCTGGTCTTTATATGTACCAATGAGAGAGAAAAGGAGATCTTTGAGATCCGGAGCATCCAGATTGCCCTGCTCGATTCTGGCTGCAAGACCCGGACAGGCAACAGGTATGAACTCGGCTTTATTCTCGAGCCTCTCCTCAAGCTTCTTGAACTTCTCAAGGCGAAGCGTCGCGGGAGTCGCCATGACGAGAACCCGGCTTCCTTCTTTCGCCTCCGCTGCCGGCTTGATGGCGGGCTCGACGCCGATGATAGGCATGCGGTTCTCATATTTTGCGCGAATCTCCCTGGCCGCCGCCGAGGTCGCCGTATTGCAGGCAATCACAATAGCCTTGACCCCCTCGTCCACCATCTGATCAGCAATCCCCATGGACAAGTGTAGGATCTCCTCCGTCGGCTTCTCCCCGTAGGGGGCATTGGCGCTGTCCCCAAAGAAGAGATAATTCTCGTCGGGCAGCACCTTCACGATCTCCCTCAGGACACTGATCCCGCCCACGCCTGAATCATAGACACCGACATATCCCTCATACGGCTTCCCACTTGCACCCATTTTTCTTCTCCTTCATGTGTGTACTGTTTTTATTATACCCCCTTTTACCATTTTCTGCATAAAATCCTTACTCGTAACTGTTCAGGAGGGCACTTTTGGTTACTGTTCACGGGTGGGTCACTTCGCCGCTTCGCACAAAGGCCTTCTTCCTTCACTTAGTAATTTTCGCCGCAAAAGCAGGCGGCGAAAATCGAATGCGCTCCGGAAGAAGGCCTTTGTGCTCCGCGCCGGGGTGCCCCGTGAACTGTAACCACTTTTGCTTCGAGAAAAATATGTCCTCCTCGGCTCAAAAGAAGGCCTGCTCGATGACGAAGGTTCGCTCGCAAGGACAATTCGCCGCTGAGGACATATTTTTCTCTCCGCAAAGAGCCCGTCCTGAACAGTTACCCTTACTCTTTCACGCCGCCGGCCATAACGCCGCCGACGATGTACTTGGACAGGAAGAGGTAGACGATGATAACCGGGAAGATGGAGAAGGCGATCATGACGTAGACCTGGCCCATATCAAACTTGAGCCAGTCGGCAGAGCGCAGCTGGGCAATGAGAATGGGCAGGGTCTTGATCTTGTCCTTGTGTAAAATGAGCGACGGAATGAAGTAGTTGTTCCAGGAGCTCACGAAGGTGAAGATGGCCTGGACCGCGATGGCAGGCTTCATGAGCGGCAGGACGATGCGGTGGAAGGTCATAAGCTCGCCGGCCCCGTCCATCCGGGCCGCCTCAATAAGGGACTTGGACAGAACGGAGTCCATGTACTGTTTCATATAGAAAAATGTCACCGGAGCCGCGATCGACGGAAGAATCAATGGAAGAAGATTGTCCATGAGGTTCATCTTCTGCATGAGCTGGACAAAGCCGAGGGCCGTGACCTGGTTGGGAATCATCATGATCATTAAAATGAATGTGTAGAGGACATTTCTGAACTTAAAGCGATAGGCATGAATCGCGTAGGCCGTCATCGTCGAAAAATAGGTACACAAAATGGCATTGAGTGAGGAGACGATGAGGCTGTTGACGAGGCCACGGACGACCGGAAGGGTTCCACCCACCAGATTGATCCAGTTCTTCCAGAGGTGCTTGCTCGGCAGCGCCGTAAATCCCATCTTCAGCTCAGAGTTGGAGCGGGTCGCGTTGATAAAGAGCACATAGAACCAGAAGAGGCACAGAAAGCTCAATAAGATGAGGACGACATACGCGATGACCCTGCGGACCTTCACGCTGGTTCCCTTGGATTTCTTATTCATACGCTCGCCTCCTTAATACGTAGATTCTCTGGTGTCGGTGGCCTTGAAGACAGCGAAGCTGAGGGCTCCTGTGATGATGAAGAGGAGAACCGACAGGGCGCCGCCCATGCCGTAGTTCTTGCTGTAGAGGTGCTTATTCAACCACATGATCATGGTCATGGTGCTGCGGACCGGATCGCCCGAGCCATTGGTCAGGATCTGCGGAACATCAAACATCTGGATGCCGCCGATGAGAGATGTGATGAGCACGTAGACGAGAATCGGGCGCAGAAGCGGCAGAGTGATCTTGAAAAAGATCTGCGTCGATGTCGCCCCGTCCACCTCCGCTGCCTCGAAGAGAGTCGTGTCGATGCCCATCATGCCGGCCATGAGAAGAATCGTCGTGTTGCCAAACCACATGATAAAGTTCATAAAGCCAATGAGGCTTCTGGTCGCCCCGATGCTTGAGAAGAACTTGAAGGGTTTGGAAAGAATGCCCATATTGATTAAAATGGAATTGATCGGCCCCTGCTCTGAAAATAAGGTAAAGAAGAGCATGGCAAATGCGGACGCCATGATGAGGTTAGGCAGGTAAATAACTGTCTTAAAGAACCTCTGTCCCCTGAGCCTGAGGCTTGGATCTGTGAACCAGGCCGCAAGAAGCAGGGAGAAGAAGATCTGGGGAATAAAACCGATGAGCCAGACGATCAGCGTATTGCCCGCATACTTCCAGAGCTCTCCAGACGTAAGGATTTTGCCGTAGTTGGCCAGCCCCACAAAGTTGGGTCCGATCTGCTTGAGTCCCGACCGGTAATTCTCAAAGAAACTGTTGTAGATGGTCGTGATGAGGGGAATCAGCTGGAAAACCGTAAAGACCACAAAGAAAGGAATGAGAAAGATATATCCCCACTTGTTGTAGCTCACGACCTTGCTTTTCTTCTTCATGTATCCTTCCTCCTTCCATTTTCCTTCGGAGAAAAAGGTGCCTGCCCGACGGATCTGGGCAGGCACCTGCATTTGACTTAGCCGCTTGTATTCATTTTCCTATGGAAATCAGTCCATGGTGATGTCCGGATACTTCTCGGTGATGGCGGTCTTGAACTGAGCGAGTGCCCCGTCGTAATCCGTGTTGCCCTCGAAGTAGTTCTTCATGGCCTTCTGGAATTCCTCGTTGCAGCCCTGGTCGTAATCAGAGATGTTGGACATATCGACCTTCTCAGCACCAGCAGCCAGCATCTTGTACGGATTCTGACCACCAAGAATCGGGCTCTGGAAGGAATCATCATTGGCGAGCTCCTCAAGAAGGGCCTTGTTGTTGACGCAGTCGCTGTCTTTGACGACGATGTCCTTGAGGACCGTTTCGTCAGTTGTCATGGTCAGCATGATGTCCTTGACGAGGGTCGGGTTGTCTGTTCCGGTTGCCGCTGCAATCCATGTGCCGCCCCAGTAGAAGCTCTGCGGACCTTCGACGAAGCCCCAGCCGCCCTGATTGGCGATGGATCCGTCCTGATCAGCCTGCATACAGAAGTTGATGAGCCATGCCGGCCCGAAGTAGCAGAAGACCTTGCCGTCCGGGAAGAAGCCCTTGTTCCAGTCGTCGGACCAGAGGTCATAGGTGCCGGTCTCACCTGCGTCGACGAGCTTCTTGGAGTCATCGACCCACTTCTTGATATTGTCGTCGACAACAACCTTGCCGTCCTGGACCCACGGTCCGGAGACATTGTTGGAGTAGACGCGGTACGTATCATTTGCAGAAGATGTGACGGTGTATCCTTTCTCCTTCAGCTTTGCAGCTGTCTCGTTGAACGTATCCCAGTCCTTGACAGCTTCCTGAACCTGCTCAGGATCATCTGTCCCGAGCACATCCTTGGCTGCCGCGCGGTTGTAAATAAGACCTGCGGAGCAAGCCTGCCAGGAGAGACCCTTCAGATTGCCGTCAGAATCCTTGACGATATCCTTGGTGTAATCATACATCTGGGAAATGTCATCGTCGGTGATGCCCAGATCCTTGACGTTCATGGTGACATCGGAGTTGACGTACTTCTTGGCGTAGTCAGCCTCCATGAGGAATATGTCCACCTTGTCGTCTGCGGAAGCGTCTGCATTTTCCGGAAGGATGTTGTCCAGGTTGTTCTGGTAAGCGTTGTCGTCACTCGGAGTGATCGTCCACTGAACAGTGACGTCACCGATCTTGCCCTTGTTGGGATCCGAGGAATCCTTCTCATAGCCGGGATAGTGATCCTCGACACGGGACTTGAATTCCTCATTCCAGCACTGGATGTTGAGAACCTTGCCCTCATCGGCGCCGGTGTCCACAGCTGCCGTCGATCCTGCGGCAGCCTCTGCCGTGGAGGTTGTCTCTGCAGTTGATGCCGCTGCCGAGGCCGAGCTGTCAGCCGTCGAATCAGTCGATGAGCTTCCACACCCTGCCAGGAGTGTTGTCGTCATAGCGACGCCGAGAACGATACTTAATAATCTTTTCTTCATACTACTTTCCTCCTTTGATGCCATTTATAAACACGCCCTTCGTCGGACGAGTATGGTTCCCTTTTAAGAAAGTTTCGCGTTATGAATTGATGTTCTTCACTGAATCTCCCACAAGGAGCCTGCCAGGGATCTCGATGTGGTCAACAATGGAGCTCTTGGGATGCTCGATCATGCCGATGAGTTTCTCCGCTGCCTTTCTGCCCAGGGCCTCGGTGTCCTGCTCAATGGTTGTGATTTTTGGCTCCAGCATCTTGGCCAGGTCAATTCCATCGTAGCCTGCGATGGAAATGTCCTCCGGAAGCCGAAGGCCTCTCTCCTTGATGGCGTTGATGCCTCCGATTGCAGCCAGATCGTCCGGGTAAATGATGCAGGTGGGCGGATCCGGCAGATCTAGTAGCCTGATCGTCGCGTCGTGACAGGCCTCCGGCGTTCTGTAAATGCCGTCCGTCAGATAGTCCTCTCTGTGCTCAAGTCCCAGCTCATCGACCATCTTCCAGTAAGTCCCTATTCTGTTCATGGTGACCGTCGATCTGTCGCCGCCGTCGATGTAGGCAACTTTTTTGTGGCCCTGAGAAGCGATATATTTGAGCAGGTCCTCCATGCCCAGCACATTGTTGGACACGACAGAAGGTTTGCTGTCAAAGCTGTGGTCGATCGTGACAACCGGAAGGGGACTGTTGACCAGCTCGACGACCTCCGGATCAGAGAACTCGACGCAGGCGATCATGACTCCGTCGAAGCCTCGGTAGCGGCAGTGCTCCAGGTAAGTCATCTGGCGGGACTTCTTGATGCCGTTGATAAAAGTCAGATCATAACCCCTCTCCTCTGCGGCCACCTTGAAGCTGTTGAGGATCTGTGAGAAATAGCCGTGGGTGAGACCGTTCATGGTCGCATCGACAAAAAGAACGCCGATGTTGTCCGTCTTCTTGGTCTTGAGAGCCCTCGCCGAGGAATTGGGGAAGTATCCCATCTCCCTGGCGGTTTTCTTGATCAGCTTCTTGGTCTCCTCTCCTATATCCTCGTGATCATTGAGCGCCTTGCTCACGGTTGCTGTAGAGACCCCGCACTTTCGCGCAATATCCTTCATCGAGACCATGTGCATGCACCCTCTTCCTTAATCGATTTCGTAATTTCAATATACATCGTTTTGCACATAATATCAAGAGGAAAATGAATTATTTTTGTTATTTTTATCATGCTTATTAAAACATCCTTTACAAAATTCGCTAAAATTGTAATATTTATCTGCTTGCACAAGTTGAATGGGGCTTCTATAATAGTGTTTAGAAGGTGTTTTTGCACTCATTTACTTAATCGTTTTCGCACTCTTATTTTCAGGAGGTGCTTATGAAATACGGATATTTTGACGACGCAAATCGCGAATATGTCATTACAACCCCCAGAACTCCTCTGCCCTGGATCAATTACCTGGGCAATGAGGATTTCTTCACGCTCATTTCCAACACCATGGGCGGTTACTCTTTCTACAAGGACGCACGCCTTATGCGCATCACGCGCTACCGCTACAATTCGGCGCCCTACGACAACAACGGCCATTACTTCTATATAAAAGAAGGAAGTACCGTATGGAACCCAGGCTGGCAGCCGACCCAGACGCCTCTTGATGCCTACGAGTGCCGCCACGGCCTGGGCTACAGCCGCTTTATGGGCGTCAAAGACGAAACCAGAGCCGATGTGCTGAGCTTCGTCCCCATGGGCGACACCTGCGAGATCCAGAAGGTTTCCATCACCAATGAATCCCACAGGGAAAAACATCTGCAGCTCTTCTCTTATGTGGAGTGGTGTCTCTGGAATGCTCTCGACGACATGACCAATTTTCAGCGAAACCTGAGCACCGGAGAAGTCGAGGTCATCGGATCGACCATTTACCACAAGACCGAGTACAGGGAGAGGCGCAATCACTATGCCTTTTACTCTGTCAATGCGCCCGTCGACGGCTTCGACACAAGCCGTGAGGATTTTCTTGGAACTTACAGCGGCCCGGACAAGCCGGAAGCTGTCCTCGCCGGAAAATGCAGGGGGTCTGTGACGAGCGGCTGGTACCCTGTCGCCGCCCACGAGCTCGACCTCACGCTGGCACCGGGCGAGAAAAAAACCTTCATCTTCCTCCTCGGCTACTGCGAGAATCCAGAGGACCAGAAGTGGGAGAAGCAGGATGTTATCAACAAGGCCCCCGCTCTTCGGCTTCTTGCGAAGTACGAGTCCGAGACCCAGGTCGATGCCGCCTTTGCCCACCTCTCGGACTACTGGACAAAGCTTCTCAGCAAATTCCAGGTCGAAACCAGAGATGACCGGGTCAACCGCATGGTGAATATCTGGAACCAGTATCAGTGCATGGTGACCTTCAATATGTCGCGCTCCGCTTCTTACTTCGAGTCGGGCATCGGCCGCGGCATGGGCTTCCGCGACTCCTGCCAGGATCTTCTGGGCTTTGTCCACCTCATTCCTGATCGGGCGCGGGCGAGAATTCTCGACATTGCTGCCACTCAATTTGAGGACGGCTCGGTCTATCACCAGTACCAGCCCCTCACCAAAAAGGGCAACTCGGACATAGGATCGGGCTTCAACGACGATCCTCTCTGGCTCATCGCCGGTACCAGCGCCTATATCCGCGAGACGGGCGACACCTCGATCTTAAGCGAGATGGTGCCTTTTGATAATGATGAATCTATGGCTGCCTCTCTCCTGGAGCACCTGCGCCGCTCTTTTCACTACACGATCACCCACAAGGGTCCCCACGGTCTGCCTCTCATCGGGCGCGCCGATTGGAATGACTGCCTCAATCTCAACTGCTTCTCGGCGCACCCGGGCGAGTCTTTCCAGACCTTCGGACCGTCGGAAGGTCCTGTCGCTGAGTCTGTTTTCATCGCCGGCATGTTTGTCGAGTACGGCAAAGAATACGCCAATATTCTCGACCTCCTGGGAAAGGCCGATGAGGCCGCCGCTGCCCGTAAGGAAGTCAAAACCATGGAAGAGGCAGTCCTCAGGGACGGCTGGGACGGCGACTGGTTTGTCCGCGCCTATGACGCCTATGGCCACAAGGTCGGATCCAAAGAGTGCGACGAAGGAAAAATCTATATCGAGCCCCAAGGCTTCTGCGTCCTGGCCGGCATCGGCAAGGAGACCGGTGAGGCCCGGAAAGCCATGGATTCTGTCGAGAAGTATCTGGACACCAGATACGGCATCGTCATTTTAAGTCCTTCTTACACCCACTATCACCTGGAGCTTGGAGAGATTTCCTCCTATCCGCCGGGGTACAAGGAAAATGGCGGCATTTTCTGCCACAATAATCCCTGGGTCTCGATTGCGGAGACGGTTCTGGGCGACGGCAACCGGGCTTTTGAGATCTATAAGAAGACCTGCCCGGCTTTCCTGCAGGATGTAAGTGACGTCCACAAGACGGAGCCTTATGTCTACTCCCAGATGGTCGGCGGCCGCGATGCCCGCTTCTTCGGCCAGGGCAAGAATTCCTGGCTCACCGGCACCGCTGCCTGGACTTTCGCGGATATCTCCCAGTATATTCTGGGCATCTACCCGACCCTCACGGGCCTTATGGTTGATCCCTGCATCCCCGAGGATTTCGGAGACTTCCATGTCACCCGCATCTACCGCGGCGCAACCTACGACATCGAGGTCCACACCCACGACTCCCAGAAAGGCGTCAGAGCCATGACCGTCAACGGCACCCCGATCGAGGGAAATATCATTCCCGTCGATAAGGATACATTATACTACAAAATTGTCGTAGAAATGTGATATTCTCTGAATTTACTTAACATCTTGCAACTGTAACGTTACAGTTCACGGGGCAGCCAGAACTGCCCCGAAAAAGCACTTCCTTCGCGGCCACCCCTCAAAGGTCCACTCCGGAAGTGC
>OMTP01000260.1 GCA_900313955.1 uncultured Lachnospiraceae bacterium
GTTACAGTTCACACGTCAGCCAGAAGAGCGATTGGAAAGCGCTTCCGGAGTGGACCTATAGGGGATGTCCACGGAGGAAGCGCTTTCCAGTCGCTCGATGCTGGGTGACCCGTGAACAGTAACCCCCATGAACTCGACCTGCCCACTTTTCCCACTCTCCTCTTCCCAATTTCTCCCTTTGCAGGTAGAATAGGGGCATGTACATAGGGGAGGTGAACAAAGTGAAACGGGCTTTGCTTTTTAATGATATTTCGGGGATCGGGGGCTGCTCTCTCTATGCGGACCTGTCGGTGCTGTCGGCCATGGGCGTCCGCAGCGTGCCGGTGCTGACGGCGGCGCTCACGCGGCAGACGGACTACGACACCTACACGGAGGTCAGAGAGCCGGTTCCTTTTGAGGCTTACAGGAAGGACTATCAGGCCACGGACGAGCGCTTCGACGGCATCCTGACAGGCTACATCGGCGCTCCGGACAAGATCAGGAAGATCCTTCCCTTCGTAAAGGAATTTCACGGGGCGGGCACCTGTCTCCTTGTCGACCCGGTCATGGGCGACCACGGGACCGGCTACGACCTCATGAGCGACGACTATCTGGCGGCCGTCAGATCCCTCATGGCCGAGGCTGATCTCTCCACCCCCAATCTCACGGAATTCTGCCTCCTGACAGACACCCCGTACAGCGTTTTTGAAAATGCCTCCCTCGAAGAAATCGAGCAGACCGTTCTTGATTTATGGAGGAAAATGCCCAGGCGCGAGGGATCGCGCATGGTCGTCACAGGAGCCATTTCCCACGGCCAGGTGGCCAACCTGGTACTTGAAAATGATACCGCAGCGGCATTTTCATCTCCTCACATGGATCAGGATTTCTCAGGAACCGGCGACCTCTTCGCCTCTGTCATTCTGGGATCTATTTTGCTGGGGGATACGCTGGAAAATGGCGTGTCTCTGGCGACAGAATTCCTTTATAAGGCCGTCAGAATGTCCATTTCCATGGGGCTCACATCGCGGGAAGGCACGGCATTTGAAGGGTGCTTGAGCATCTTGACCAAGGAAAGTGGAAAAGTTTCCACAAAGTGAACGATCTTTAGAAAAGGGCTTGTCGATTTGCATTTTCCCTTATAAAATGGATGTAACAAAGTGCTTATTCAGCATGAGTTCTTGCGGCGCACGATAAACGTCCTGGGCGGATCTCCTTCCGGGCCGAAGTGAGCCTGCCCTCATGAAAGGCAAGGATGTTCTTCTGAAATAGGTACGCATCACATACGATCTAGATATAAATGAAGGCCAATGGCATTTCCTAAACGCCTGAGGCTTTCATTTTCATCTGTTATTTTTCAAAAGGGAGGAAGTTATGGCTCGTTCTGCTGGGGTGCTCTTTGCGATCAGCTCCCTGCCGTCCAAGTACGGCATTGGATGCATTTCCAAGGAGGCCTATGATTTTGTTGACTTTTTGAAGGAATCCGGCCAGTCTTACTGGCAGATTCTTCCGCTCTCCGCGACCATCCACGGTGAGCCTGCGGATTCACCCTACAAGTCCTATTCGGCTTTCGCGGGAAATCCTTACTTTATTGATCTTGATGAGCTCATCGGTCAGGGGCTTCTGACCAAGAAGGAGTGCGACTCCATCAACTGGGGAAGAAATCCGTCGAAGATCGACTACGATGCGCTGGCAGAGCATCGTCTCCCGCTCCTTCGCAAGGCTTATGAGAGGAGTCACATCGCGGAGAATGCTGAGTACAATCATTTTGTCGAGGAAAATGACTGGTGGCTTCATGATTATGCTCTCTTCATGGCCTTAAAGGGATTTTTCGGCCATGATGTCCCGCATCAGCAGTGGCCGGAGGACATCATGAAGCGGTGGAGCTATGCGCTCGACTACTACGACCGCACGCTCTACTATGACATCGAATTCCAGAAGTTCATGCAGTTCTACTTCTACAAGCAGTGGTGGAGACTGAGGCAGTATGCCAATGACCGCAACATCAAGATCATCGGCGATATCCCCATGTATGTGGCACCGGACAGTGTGGATGTGTGGGCTCATCCTGAACTCTTCCAGCTGGACAACAATCACCAGCCTTATCAGGTCGCAGGTGCTCCGCCAGATAATTTCTCCGCGACGGGTCAGCTCTGGGGCAACCCGCTCTACCGCTGGGATGCTCATCGCTACAACGGCTACAGCTGGTGGATGTCTCGTCTCTATCAGAACTTCCGCCTCTACGACACACTGAGAATTGATCATTTCCGCGCCTTCGACGAGTATTTTGCGATTCCCGCGGGCAGCGACACGGCGATGAACGGCCACTGGGAGCCGGGTCCGGGCATGGATTTCTTCAACACGGTCAACCGCTCTCTTGGGCCGAGAGACATTTTGGTCGAGGATCTCGGCCTTATGACGGATTCTGTCCGCCGCCTTGTCCGCCAGACTGGCTTCCCCAACATCAAGGTGCTTCAGTTTGCTTTTGATCCGGACGACATCGGCGCAGCCAATGACTACTTCCCGCACAATTACGGCCGCAACTGCATTGTTTATACGGGGACGCACGACAACGATACGCTGACCGGCTGGTTCAAGTCACTGTCCGACAAGGAGAAGGCTCTGGCTCGTTTCTACTGTGGCAACTTCGACTCTCCGGACAACCGCATGTACCTGAGCTTCACGCAGATGGCTCTCGACTGCCGCGCCAACACGGCCATCATCCCCATTCAGGACTATTTGGGGCTTGGCAGCGAAGCCCGCATGAACACGCCGGGCGAGTCCAAGGGCAACTGGGCCTGGAGAATCAAGCCTGGTAAGTGCGATGAGGGCCTCAAGCAGCATATCCTGCTTGGCACTCGCATCAGCGGCAGACTCAACTGGGAGAACTTCGACAAGAAGGGGAACCTGAAAGAATAAATTCCCTCCCTCTTTCTGAAAATTCCAAAGAACCCCAGCGACTCGCTTTTTTCGGCCTGTCGCTGGGGTTCTTCTGGCTCTACCGGTACTCTCCGACCCCAGCGACTCGCTTTTTTGGGCCTGTCGCTGGGGTTCTTCTGGCCCTACATATCCCCATCGACCCCAGCGACTTGCTTTTTTCCGCCTGTCGCTGGGGTTCTTCTGGCTCTACCGGTGCTCGCCGACCCCAGCGACTTG
>OMTP01000259.1 GCA_900313955.1 uncultured Lachnospiraceae bacterium
GTTCCGCATGGTCTCCACTCAGTATCTTCTTCCCTGCCTTCTGCCATCCGATGGCGGCTAGGGCGATACAATACGGACATGTATCCCCATGCGGAACCCACGCAAAGTATGCGCCGTCTCTTCTGGCATTTTTGAGCGTTGTATCCTGCCCGGTCTGCTTGGTCATTCTGTACACAACGGATGGAATCAGGTTCCCTGCCGGCGACTGCTTCAGCGATCCATTGACCGCCTTCGCCACCTCCCCATATTCTGGTGTATCTGCCATTTCAGCTGCAGGTACATTCGCATTTTCCAGTTCAGCGATATAGTCGTACATCGTGCACGCCATAGCCCAGAAGCCTGCCCGTATTTGACGATAAGGGCATTTGCATAATCGATCAGGGCTTTTGTGTCCTCGATCCCATGTGCGTCTATGTATTTCTGCACCTCTGAAGCCGCTTTCTCACAGGTCTGTGAAAGATAGCTGATGTCCCACTTATTCTGATATCGGAATAAGTGGGACATTGCTTTCTTTGATGAGCTCCCTGGCATCGTCAAGTTTGGCTTTCATCCAGGCAACATTTTCTATTGTCGGTTTTAGAATTTCCATTCTGTTTTGTGACACTTCCGCTGCCTTCAGGATCCGGATCAGGCGCAGCTTCTCTTTCGCAGCGTTCTTTTCAATATCGGCCATTTCGTCACTTCCTTTTACGTGTTGTTGCTTCAGCGGCCTTTTTCAATGCCGCTGCCTCCCATAGCTTTTTTCTGTACTAAAAAAGCACCTGAGAATTTCTCTCAGATGCTACTGCAAATTACTGCAAATGACTGCAAATGACTTCGGACTCGCACCAAAGGCCTCCACACTTTCGAATGGTGTGCTGCTCTTACACCATCATTTGCGCAAATAATTATCCCACAGATTCTTTACCCTTTCAACCATTCTTTTCTCTTCTGTTGTTAAATTGGTTGCCTCTTTTTTTACACCTTTCTTCTTGTCCATCTCATTATTAAAATATCCATGTTCCACGTGTGGTATTAAACCTTTATGTTCATGATTATAATGTACCCATAACAGTGGACACCTGATTTAATGTAGTACCAACTTTTTGGACACCTGCACAATCCTTACCCGGAAGTCTGGACATCCATTCAACCTAGTCCCAAAAGAATGGACACCTACACAATCCATATCCAGAAGAATGGTCATTCTCTCAGTACGGTCCCTCTGTTTAAGTTACTGTTCACGGGTGGGTCACTTCGGCGCTTCGCACAAAGGCCTTCTTCCTTCACTTAGTCATTTTCGCCGCAAAAGCAGGCGGCGAAAATCGAATGCGCTCCGGAAGAAGGTCTTTGTGCTCCGCGCCGGGGTGCCCCGTGAACTGTAACCTGTTTAAGGCTGCTACTCAAGGCAAACCCTGTTTTCTGGACACTCCCGTTCCTTGTATGGTATGCTTGCCTCAGATCAGGAGGGCATTCATATGAGCAGAAACCTATTTACCGAAGAACAGTTACTGTTGCTACGCAGCAATCCATATGTGTACAGCGTCACGGCAGCTCGCTTGCAGTTTACAAAGGAGTTCAAAGAGATCTTCATGACCTCATACAACTCCGGAGAAACTCCTCGCAAGATTCTGGAAGATCACGGAATAACCGTTGATCTTATTGGCGAACGTCGTATATGGAGCATCTCTCAGCACATACGTGCTGAATACAGTAAGTATGGAGAATTCCACGAAGGTCACCGCAATCAGTTTTCCTCAGATCGTACGACTGAATCCTCAAAAGAGCCCGATTCCGAAAAAGAACAGCTAAAGCAGCTACAGCACAAAGTTGATTACCTGGAACAGGAAGTAGAGTTTCTAAAAAAAATTTCCTCGATCAAAACTACGCGGAAGTAGGTGCCCTGCTTATGAATGACTCATCCTGTATATTTGAAATCATCTACTGTACTGTTCAGAATTCCGATAATTCGTTGTCTGTGCGTTCACTGTGTCAGATGGCTGGCGTTTCACGCAGTGGGTACTACGCCTGGATAAAAGCCGCACCTGCTCGGGAACAGCAGGAGATTCAGGACCGTAAGGACTTCGACCTGATCCTTGCCGCCTATAAGATGCATGGTTATTCGAAAGGCGCACGCGGCATCTATATGGCACTGATTCACATGTCACCGCCTGTAATCATGAATCTCAAGAAGATCCGCAGGCCGATGGACAAGTACAATCTCACCTGCCCAATCAGAAAGGCAAATCCCTATCGGCGTTTGGCTAAAGCGCTGAAAACAAACTCAGTAGCCGACAACCTGCTCCAGCGGGAATTTGAAGCCTATGGCCCCCGCATGGTGCTACTGACAGATATCACTTACCTCCCCTATAATGGGACATTCGCGTATCTTTCGACCATCCTGGATGCCTTCACAAAGCAGATCCTGTCGTATGTACTCAGTCCTTCACTCGAGGTCGATTTTGTACTGGAGACAGTTGAAAAGCTGATCGCTGATCACGGTGTTTCGCTTCATGCCGAGACGATTGTCCACTCTGATCAGGGATGCCATTATACATGCCATAAGTTCATCAACATCCTGTATGATAAGAAGCTCCGGCAGTCTATGTCCCGCCGCGGTAACTGCTGGGATAATGCCCCTCAGGAAAGGTTCTTTGGACACATGAAGGACTATATCAAAGACAGGATTGCCGCATGTACTGCCTTTGATGAGGTTCAAGCCATTATTGATGACTACATGGACTATTACAACAACCGACGTTACCAATGGCATTTGGCAAAACTGTCACCAAACGAGTTTTACCAGTTTGTCACCACCGGAGAATATCCTCTGAACATCCCCAATGTTCCTCCTCTCCCTTCAATCGCAAAGGATCCGGCTCAGCTCAGAGCGGAGGTTAATCATAAAGAAACCGTCAACTCATGCACATCGCAAGATACCACGACATCGGAGTGACTCGGATTACCCTTGGGCCCAGGGGCCAGCCCCTGCCTCCCGGCGAGGGGGGGTTCTTAGGTCAGAGCCCTAAGCCCCCGGAGGGCGGTGGAGGCCTCATCCATCCTTCAGTGTCTACTTTCATGGGAACACCTCACTTTCCAATGTCTGGAATCCAGGGATCATACTTTGCGTAGCTGTCCAAAAAAAGGTTACTACACAAACCAAAATGTCCTTGACAAGGGGTACAGTTTACGAATTTGCGCGCCCGCTTTTGCGCGCAAATTTACTAAGTCCGGATGGAAGGTC
>OMTP01000258.1 GCA_900313955.1 uncultured Lachnospiraceae bacterium
AGGAAGAAGGCCTTTGTGCGAAGCGGCGAAGTGACCCACCCGTGAACAGTAACAAGCTTTGTGCTGGCTCAGATGAAGAGAACAAAGGAACAGGCCCGCGGAGGTGAGAAGGTGTATACTAAGGGCAACAACTTATCTTCAAGCATTTAGGGAGGAAGTATATGAGAAATGTGACATTAGGATCAACAGGAATTTCGGTTCCGCAAAATGGCTTCGGCGCCCTGCCCATTCAGCGCGATTCAAGGGAAGTGGCTGCTGATCTTCTGGTGAAAGCCTACAGGGGCGGGATGCGCTTCTTTGACACGGCGCGGGCGTACTCGGATTCAGAGGAGAAGATCGGGCTTGCCTTCGGCCAGCCGGGAGGGCTCTTTGCGACTGGGAGAAGTGACATCGTGATTGCGACCAAGACGCATGCGACGACGCCGGAGGGCTTCTGGGAGGATCTCGAGACCTCGCTTCGTCTCATGAACTGCAGCTATATCGACATCTACCAGTTCCACCAGATGGACACATGCTGGAAACCCGGTGACGGCAGCGGCATGTATGAATGCATGGTCGAGGCGAAGAAGCAGGGCAAGATTCGTCATATCGGCGGGACGACCCATAAGATCGGTGTCGCTTTCGAGCTCGTGGAATCCGGTCTCTATGAGACGCTTCAGTATCCGTTCAGTTATCTTGCAAGCGACAGAGACCTCGAGCTCTATGAGGCGGTGAAGGACCACAACATGGGCTTTATCTGCATGAAAGGCCTCGCAGGCGGCCTCATCAATCACAGCGATGCGGCCATGGCCTTTATGACTCAGTTCGACAATGCGCTGCCTATCTGGGGCATTCAGCGGGAAAGTGAGTTGAATGAGTGGCTGGGTTACATGGATCACACTCCGGAAATGACGCCGGAAATTTCTTCTTATATCGCCCGTGAGAAACATGAATTATCCGGCAACTTCTGCCGCGGCTGCGGCTATTGCATGCCCTGCACAGTCGGCATCACGATCAATCAGTGTAACCGCATGAGCCTCATGCTCCGCCGGGCGCCCTCCGCCAGCTGGCTCACCCAGAAATGGCAGGATGAGATGGCAAAAATCGACAATTGCATCGAGTGCGGCGTCTGCATGACCCGCTGTCCCTACGAGCTCGATATCCCGAAACTACTGAAAGAAAATCTGGCCGACTACCGGGACGTTCTGGCCGGCAGGGTCAGCGTGTGAACTCACCCAAGCAGGTAAATACATCTAACCTCATCTCCACAGGCATGCGACGATGAGGGCCGGCAGGAGGTTGGCGACACGGACTTTCTTGCCGAAGAGGAGATTGAGGCCGACGCAAAAAATGAGAACGCTCCCCACATAGGAGAGGTTCGCCATCGCCGTGTCCGTGATGTAAGGACTGATGAGACGGGCGAGAAGAGTGACGCAGCCCTGCCAGATGCCCACCGGTATGGCTGCAAATGCGCATCCCTTTCCCTGTGTCGTCGCCATGACCATGACGATGATCATATCCAGAATCGCCTTGGCGAAAAGGATAGAGTGATCGGCGTGAATCCCATCCTCAATGGCGCCGACAATGGCCATGGCACCGATGCAGACAGTGAGAGAGGCATTGACAAAACCATCCACAAACAGAGGATCCCTCGCGTTGCCCGTTTTCATTTTCAGCCAGACGCCAAACTCCTCCATGTGTTTGTCAATATTGATGATCTCCCCGATGACTCCGCCGATAGCGAGAGAGAAAATCATCATCATCGTTCCCGTTGTCTCAAGTGTCCCATTTTTCACAACCAGCATGTGCCGCATAGTGCCGCCAATTCCGATGAAAATGACCGCGACAGCATTTCCCGCGTTCAGCGTCTCCTGAAAGCGCGAAGAAATTCGATTGCCGAAAAAGACGCCCAGAAGGCCGCCAAAGACAATAGCAGCCACATTGACCAGAGTTCCCATCCCCGGAAAATTCAAAAAGTTCATATCCTACATTCCTTTCACTAATTCCGGGAAAATATTATACCATAGATTGCAAATCGTAGGGAAAAGAATAAACCACTGCGACAAGAGAGCCACGGGTGCCTGTTACAGTTCACGAAGCACCGAAGTGACCCACCCGTGAACAGTAATCAAAAATCTTTCATTTTCTTCTTCATGGAATCGCGAGAGAAGCCCAGTTCAGTGAACATTTTCTCAAAGGACGAGAGATAAGCATAGCGGTCAGAGCTGATTTCATGACATTGTAGCATAGAAATTCGCAAGATTCCATATATAAATTATAGGAAATATAAGAAATGAAAAATCGCCGCATGCACGTGCGGCGATTTTTCGTGAGAAGCGGATTAGGCCTTTGTGAACTTATCTTTGTTCTGCTTGCAGCGCGGGCAGTGCCAGTCTTCAGGCAGATCCTCAAACCTTGTTCCTGCAGGGATGCCTTGGGAGGGATCGCCGACAGCGGGATCATAGACATAACCGCAGATGGAGCAGACATACTTGCCGGTCGCCGTCTTCACGACTGTCTCCGTCGGCGGAATGATTTCCAGCGGATGATTGAGGTCGATGACCTTCTTTGACTCGAGATTCTCGTAGCCGAGAGGCGTGTGCGTGGAGCAGTAGACCGTCGGATGTTCGCTGATGAAAGTGCGGACCCTATCAAGAGATTCCCTGGCAGCTTTCACATCTTCGAAGACGACAGAGAGCTTATTGGCGTAGAGAGCCTCGTCGCAGTAGGTGATGTCGCCGTGGATCATGTAGAAGAGACCACCGTCCTCCACGATGACGATGCTGTTTCCTGTCGTGTGCCCCGGAGCCGGGATGTAAAAGATGTGGTTAGCGATTTTCTGAGAGCTGGGGAAGTTGTAATAGGGTCCGTCTGTAAAGTCGACCGGAAGGACATTGGGGAGAGCCTTCAGCTCATCGGATCCTGCCTCTGTCCTGGACGCATAGATCTTTGCATTGGGGAAAGAGCGGAGTTCGCCCGTATGGTCGGAGTGCTTGTGAGTGACCAGGATCTTTGTGACCTGCTCAGGCTTATATCCTGCCTCTGCAAGAGCTGACACATAGTCCGTGATCTTGTTGCCCATGAAGATCGGGGTCTTTTCATCCGGTACCTGTTCCGGAAATTCTTTGGGCATGCCGGTGTCGACCAGAATGACTTCATCTCCTGTGTCGATGACATAATTCTGCAGGCTGGAGCGGTAGCGCACCGCCGGGTTGAGTCCGTCCATGCCTTCTCCGCCAAAAGCAAAAGGCTCGAGCATATAACCGTTTTTAAAGAGCTTGACTGCCTTGATCATCATCTGTTTTCCTTTCCTAAGTAAATCAAATGGTGCTTCATTGAAATGTATATTTTCCTGTGAATAGTATACAATAGAAAGAGGAAACTGATAAGTTGAACTGGCATTTTTATCAAAATTTAAGAAACCTGGTGCTGTTCACACGTGGGACGGATTGGAGTCGAAAACACGCAGCATTAAGGAAATGAGGAGGTGGTTTTGACGAAGATCCGCAGCCCGTGAACAGTAACAACTTGGTTACTGTTCACGGGTGGGTTACTTCGGCGCTTCGCACAAAGGCCTTCTTCCTTCACTTAGTAATTTTCGCCGCA
>OMTP01000257.1 GCA_900313955.1 uncultured Lachnospiraceae bacterium
GCGCTCCGGAAGAAGGCCTTTGTGCTCCGCGCCGGGGTGCCCTGTGAACTGTAACGTCCTTTTGAAAAGCCTGAAATGAACTTATACGAGCTCAACAAGAACCTTGAGAGCGCCGTCGCCAGGTCTCTGCGCGATCTTGACGATTCTGGTGTAACCACCGTTGCGGCCCTCATACTTGGGTGCGATCTCGTCAAACATCTTCTGAGCCATGTCGATCTTCTTTGTGCCAGCCTTGCGGCCCTTGCCCTGCTTGGGAACCTCAGTGACCGGATAGAAAACCTTGTTCATCATGCGTCTTGCATGAAGTCTGGAGGGCTGATCCTTCTTGATCTCCTTCTGAACTTCATCATAGACAGTGACTTTCTTTCCGTCCTTCTCTTCCTTGACGCGCTTGCCATCAGCGTCCTTGCGGGCAACCTTTGCAGTCACAGTGACAGTCTCAAAGTTGTCCTTCTCGCGAACAGCCATAGCAATAAGGCCTTCTGCAATCTTGACAACTTCCTTTGCCTTAGCCTCTGTTGTTACGATATGGCCATGGTAAAGAAGATTTGTGACCTGGTTTCTCAGTAACGCTTTTCTCTGTGCAGAAGTTCTGCTGAGCTTTCTGTAATGATTCATTTTAAATTATCCTCCACATGCGGTGCGGCTCCGCCATGCACATTCGGGCTTACTGACGGACCGTGAAGAACCGTGTCTGTATTTTCAATTCCACCCGGAAGATCTGGTGGAAAACTGTCCAAAAGCACTTCCGGGTTGAACCTTTGAGGGGTGGCACGGAGAAAGTGCTTTAGGACAGCTTCCCGTGCCCGCCCCTGAGGGTTGTTTTTTCTTATTCTTCACTCGGCTTTAAGGAGAGACCGAGCTCCTTGAGCTTGGCAAGAACTTCTTCCAGAGACTTGCGGCCAAGGTTTCTGACCTTCATCATGTCTTCCGGAGTCTTGTTGCAAAGCTCCTCTACTGTATTGATTCCTGCCCTCTTCAGGCAGTTGTAAGAACGGACAGAGAGCTCAAGTTCATCGATATTCATCTCAAGAACTTTTTCCTTCTCATTATCCTCTTTCTCGATCATGACCTCAGCCGTCTTGGCCGTTTCCGTCAGATCGATGAACAGCTTCAAATGCTCGCTGAGCACCTTGGCTGCAAGGCTGACTGCCTCCTCCGGGCTCATGGTTCCGCGAGTCCAGACATCCAGTGTCAGCTTGTCGAAATCCGTCTGCTGACCTACACGAGTGTTCTCCACATTCATGTTAACACGGTCGACAGGTGTGTAGATGGAATCCACAGCGATGACTCCGATCGGCTGATCCGGCTGTTTGCCTCTCTCAGCGCTGATATAACCACGTCCCTTAGTGATTGTCATCTCCATATAGAGCTTGCAATCTTTGCCGCCATCCAAAGTAGCGATCACCTGATCCGGGTTCATGATCTCGATATCGGAATCCACCTGGATATCAGAAGCGTGGACAACGCCCTCACCTTCGTACTCGATATAGGCCGTCTTGGGCTCATCGGTCTCCGAATTATTGCGGATTGCAAGGGACTTAAGGTTCATAATGATTTCGGAGACGTCCTCCTTGACACCCGGAATCGGGCTGAACTCATGCAGGACGCCTTCAATTTTCACCTGACTGACAGCTGCTCCCGGAAGTGATGAGAGCATGATTCTTCTGAGCGAATTGCCAAGAGTCGTTCCATAACCTCTCTCCAGAGGCTCGACAACGAATCTTCCATATCTCTTGTCGCCTGACAGCTCATCGATTGTGATCTTTGGTTTGTTAAAATCAAACACTCTCGCATTCCCTCCTTAAGGTGAACATACGTTTTTGAGGGTTAAAAAATCAGAAGGTGAAATTACTTGGTGTACAACTCGACGATGGCCATTTCATCAACCGGGACATCGATCTGATCCCTGGTCGGAAGAGCCTTGACAGAGCCCTTGAGGTTCTCAGGATCGGACTCAAGCCATTCCGGAACCGCTCTGCCGCTTGTTGCAGCAAGGATGCCGTTCTCGGCCTTGTAACGCGGAGAAGACTTCTTGTTCTCCTTGATCTCGATGGTGTCGCCCGCCTTGACCTGATAAGAAGGAATGTTGACGAGCTTGCCATTGACAAGGACATGCTTATGATCAACGATCTGGCGAGCTTCTCTTCTGGTTCTTGCAAAACCAAGACGGAAGAGAACGTTGTCAAGACGAAGCTCAAGGAGACGCATCAGGTTCTCACCTGTCATACCCTGTGCACGAGTAGCTTCCTTGAACAGGTTGCGGAACGGCTTCTCAAGGACGCCGTAGATGAACTTTGCCTTCTGCTTTTCACGAAGCTGAAGTCCATACTCAGAAACCTTGCGGTTGGATCTCTTAAGCTCTCTTGTCGACTTCTTATCGATGCCCAGATACTGCGGCTCAAGACCTAAGCTTCTGCATCTCTTAAGGACAGGAACTCTATTTACTGCCATTTAATGACCTCCTACTTTCTACACTGGTAGCTATAGAACAATATCAAACAAACTTGAGAATTATACACGTCTGCGCTTAGGCGGACGGCAGCCATTGTGAGGAACCGGTGTGCAGTCTTCAATACTCAGGACCTGAAGGCCTGCTGCAGAAAGTGCACGGATTGCAGCTTCTCTTCCTGATCCCGGGCCCTTAACAAATACATCAACGGTCTTGAGGCCGTGCGGCAGAGCTGCCTTTGTAGCGGTCTCTGCTGCTACCTGTGCTGCATAAGGAGTAGATTTCCTTGAACCGCGGAAACCCAGGCCGCCTGCAGAAGCCCAGGAGATTGCATTACCCTGTGCATCTGTAAGTGTTACAATCGTATTGTTAAAAGAAGACTGAATGTGAGCCTGTCCATGTTCAACGTTTTTTCTGACGCGACGCTTTGAGGATGTCGCTTTCTTAGACTTATTAGCTGGCATAAAAAACTAACCTACTTTCCTTTCTGAAATTGCGAATTACTTCTTCTTGTTTGCTACAGTACGTCTCGGGCCCTTGCGGGTTCTTGCGTTGTTCTTGGTGTTCTGACCACGAACCGGCAGACCTGCTCTGTGACGCTTTCCTCTGTAGCAGCCGATCTCCTGAAGGCGCTTGATGTTCATAGCGACTTCGCGGCGGAGATCACCTTCGACAACTGCAAGCTCATCCATAGCATCCTTGAGCTTTGCAACTTCCTCGTCAGTCAGATCTCTGACGCGGGTATCCGGGTTTACACCAGCCTGAGCGAGAATCTTGTTTGATGTTGTTCTGCCAATACCATAGATGTAGGTAAGGCCAATCTCGACACGTTTGTCTCTCGGTAAATCAACACCTGCTAAACGAGCCATTTTCTTCCTCCATTTTTGCTAGGTTTAAAAATGTGGTTGACATTTGCAACTCAACTGGGATTCCTTAAGGGAATCCAGCCACGCCTGTTTTCATTTTCATTTAGCCCTGCGTGACCTTTCCGGTGAAATGACGCACCGGTATTAAGCACTATATCACGGCTCGAATAAGCCTTCTATAGGATACAGCCCGGCGCTGCCGCGTTTTCGGACTGTCATACATGCTTAACATAGATTTCTTGAATTGCACAGGGAAATCAGCCCTGTCTCTGTTTGTGCTTCGGGTTCACGCAGATAATTCTGATGGAGCCCTTCCTCTTGATGACCTTGCACTTCTCGCACATAGGCTTTACAGAAGATCTTACTTTCATCGTATCCTCCTTTATTGTGAACGGTTAACGCGAAAGCTGCTTATTTTGGGTAAACGACCCCCAAGACAGCAAATGAAATTATACACTCTTCGTCCCGAAAATGCAAGTCCTTTTTTACTTATCTCTCCAGACAATTCTGCCCTTATCAAGATCATAAGGGGACAGCTCAATCGTCACCTTGTCTCCCGGAAGAATACGGATGAAGTTCATTCTCAGCTTTCCGCTGATATGAGCCAGCACAACGTGGCCATTCTCCAGCTCCACTTTAAACATGGCATTGGGCAGCTTCTCAAGAACCTTGCCCTCAACTTCAATTGCATCTGCTCTCGACATCTTCAATCTCCTCCCTTGTGATTGTCAAAAGTTCCGGCTCTCCGCTGGTGATTCTAATCGTATTTTCATAATGAGCGGCAAGACTTCCGTCCGCCGTCGTCACAGCCCACATTCCATCCTCAGCCCATACAACATTCGGCGAGCCTTCTGTGATCATAGGCTCCACCGCAAATGTCATATTTTCCATAAGAAGCGGGCCTCTTCGTTTCTGGGCAAAATTAGGAATATCAGGATACTCATGCAGATGTCTCCCGATCCCATGGCCACTCAGTTCTTTCACAACTCCATATCCATGACGATCGGCATTTTCGCCGATGGCCTTCGACACCTCATAGAGATGATGACCCGGTCTCATGAACTTCATGCCCTCAAAAAAGGATTCGCGTGTAACATCGATCAATTTCCGTGCCTCCGGAGAAATCTCTCCGATTCCCCACGTCCTCGCCGCATCCGACTGCCATCCCTGATAGTCCATACCTGTATCGATCGACACCACATCCCCTTCATGAAGGAAATGATCCGACGAAGGTACACCATGAACAATCTCTTCATTAATGGAAATGCAAATGGACCCCGGGAATCCCTCTGCTCCACGAAAATTAGGTTTGCCACCCAGAGACAGAATCTTCTGCTCTGCAAAATGATCCACTTCAAGGGTTGAAAGACCGGGCTTTAAGTAGGCGTGGACGGCTGACAGAACTTCTGCCAGCCGTCTGCCAGATTCCCGCATGAGTTCAATTTCTTTCTCAGAACGGATTCTGACTGCCATGGATCAGTCTCCCAGACCCTTCCTGATCTGTGCAAAGACATCGTCCATGGGCTGTGTTCCATCGACAGTGAGAAGAACCCCCTTCTTCTCATAGAAATCAATGAGGGGCTGCGTCTGCTCATGATAGACATCAAGTCTTGTCTTTACTGTCTCTGGCTTGTCATCGTCTCTTAAAACCAGCTCGCTGCCGCAGACATCACAGATGCCTTCTTGCTTCGGCTTCTTGTATTCAACGTGATAGGTGGCACCGCACTTGAGGCAGGCACGTCTTCCGGACATACGATCGATGATGACCTGGTCCGGAACATCAACATTGACAGCAAAATCAACCTTAGTTCCCATCTTTGCGACAGCCTCATCGAGAGACTTAGCCTGTGGAATTGTTCTCGGGAAACCGTCGAGGATGCAGCCATCTTTGCAGTCATCCTGTGCAATTCTGTCAGCAACAAGGTCACAGACAAGCTCATCGGGAACAAGCTTGCCGGCATCCATGTAGCTCTTGGCCTTCTTGCCAAGTTCCGTGCCGCCCTTGATATTGGCGCGGAAGATATCTCCGGTCGAAATGTGCGGAATGTGATATGCGTCTGCGATTCTGGCAGCCTGAGTCCCCTTACCGGCACCCGGTGCACCTAACATAATGATGATCATTTTTGTCCTCCTTGTACTTAGACATTTTTATCCATAGTACACTTATCATAACGCAAATCATAAAAAAAGGGAATGTCCATTTGCAGGGCTTTCCCTTTATTTTCAATTATTCGTTACTGTTCACTCGTCAGCCAGTTGCTGCCTCGAAAAAGCACTTCCGGAGTGGACCTTTGAGGGGTGGCCGCGAAGGAAGTGCTTTTTCGGGACAGTTCTGGCTGACCCGTGAACTGTAACAATTATTCACTTAAGAAACCTTTGTAATTTCTGACGACCATCATGGACTCAATCTGTGTGGTTGTCTCAAGGACAACGCCGACAATGATGATGAGGGATGTGCCTCCGAAGGAAACATTGGCACCAAACATTCCATTAAAGAAGAAAGGAATGATTGCAATGATGGTAAGACCTACAGCGCCGATGAAAATGATGTAGTTAAGAATCTTCGTCAGATAGTCAGAAGTCGGCTTGCCGGGACGGATACCCGGGATAAAACCGCCGGCCTTCTTCATATTGTCCGCAACCTCCAGAGGGTTGAAAGTAATGGAGGTGTAGAAGTATGCGAAGAAGATAACCAGAGCAACGTAGATCGCAAGACCGATATTATAGATCGGATGAGATCTGTCAAACCAGTTGCTCTCACTCAGAATCTTAAGGAGAGTGCCAAACCATCCTGTGCTGTTGGACTTACCGGCAAACGTAGCGATGATGCCCGGAAAGGACATAATCGAAGCAGCAAAGATAATCGGAATAACGCCGGCTGTATTGATCTTGAGCGGAATATGTGTACTCTGCCCGCCAACCATTCTTCTGCCGACTGTCTTCTTCGAGTACTGAACCGGGATGTTTCTTCTGGCGCCGTCGAGAATGACGACCAGAACAACCATTCCAATAATAATAGCAGCTATGATCACGACTGCAAGCGCACCTCTTGCAATGGTCTGACCCTTGACAAACTGCTCGTAAAGACTTGTAAGATCCTGTGGAACACGGGACAGAATGTTGATAAGAAGGACCATGGAAATACCATTTCCTACGCCCTTCTCCGTCATCTGCTCGCCGATCCACATGAGGAATGAGGATCCTGCTGTGAGTGCCACGATCACTGTGAAGGCCTTGACAAAATCCATGTCAGGAATAAGTCCCTGATTTCCAAATCCAATCGTCATTGCAATAGACTCGAACAGGGAAAGACCAACAGTGAGGTAACGGGTGATGGCAGTCAGTTTCTTTCTGCCGTCATCACCGTCTCTCTGCATTTCCTCGAGAGCAGGAATAGCGATGGTGAGGAGCTCCACTATAATGGATGCCGTGATGTATGGTGTGATGGAAAGCGCCATAATCGACATACTTGAGAAGGAGCCTCCAGTAAAAGCATCGAAGAAGTTGAACGCATCACCGGCCTGATTATTGAGCCAATTCTTGAAGAATGACTTGTCTACTCCCGGGACGGGAATCTGCGAGCCTACACGAATCACGATAAGGCAAAGAAGAACATAAAGCAGACGCCGCCTGATCTCTTTAACTTTGAGTGCGTCAATCATCTTCTTAAACATCAGATCACCTCGGCTGTACCGCCTGCTGCTTCAATTTTCTCTTTCGCGGATGCGCTGAAAGCACTCACTTTGACACTGAGCTTCTTTTTGAGCTCTCCGTTGCCAAGAATCTTGACGCCATCATTTACCTTGGAGATAACGCCGCTCTTGAGGAGAACATCCGGAGTAACCTCTGTGCCATCCTCAAAGACATTCAGGGCATCCACATTGATCGCTGTGATGACCTTGCTGTTTCTGTCGGTGAAACCCCTCTTCGGCAGACGTCTGTATAAAGGCATCTGACCACCTTCGAAGCCAAGTCTCGGTGCTCCAGAACGTGCCTTCTGCCCCTTATGGCCCTTACCAGCTGTCTTTCCATTGCCTGATCCGTGGCCTCTGCCCTTACGGAAGTTATTGCTGAACTTGGAGCCTTCCGCCGGTGATAAATTTGATAAATCCATTGTCCGTACCTCCTCGTTACGCTTCTTCTACTTTGACCAGATAGCCGATCTTAGCGAGCTGGCCGCGTGTAGCTTCGTTGTCCGGAAGAACAACACTGGAACCTGTCTTATGGAAGCCCATGCTCTCAATAATCTTTTTGTTCTTCGGAACAACTCCGATGGTAGATTTCACAAGTGTGATCTTTAATTTCTTATCAGCCATGATGTTCCTCCTTATCCGAGAATCTCTTCTACAGACTTTCCGCGAAGGCGTGCAACTTCCTCTGGAGTCTTAATCTCCTTGAGGCCTGCAAGCGTTGCGAAAACAACATTCTGCTTATTGTTAGAGCCGAGGGACTTGGTACGGATATTCTTGATACCTGCAAGCTCGATGACAGCACGGGCCGGGCCACCGGCGATAACACCAGTACCTTCAGGAGCTCTCTTGAGGAGAACTCTTGCTCCGCCGTACTCACCGTAGTTGTCATGAGTGATGCTGTTGAAGTCTGTACGGGATACAGTAATCATATGCTTCTGAGCATCCTCTTTGCCCTTACGGATTGCTTCCGGAATTTCTGCTGCCTTGCCAAGACCTGCACCGACATGACCATTGCCGTCACCGACAACTACGAGCGCTGAGAACCGCATGTTACGGCCGCCCTTGACGACCTTGGTAACACGCTTGATCGCAACGACTCTGTCTTCCATGCCGTTATCTTCTTCTCTGTTTCTTCTATTATCGTTTGGTCTCATGTTCTATTCCTCTCCCTTTAGAAATCAAGGCCAGCTTCTCTGGCAGCGTCTGCGAGTGCCTTAACCTTGCCCTGGTAGATGTAGCCGCCACGGTCGAAGACGACTTCCTTGATTCCTGCCTGGACTGCCTTCTCACCGATGACCTTACCAACCTTAGCGGCTGCCTCTACGGTATCTGTGTACTCAAGACCGTCCTTGACATCAGCCTGGAGAGTTGAAGCAGATACCAGTGTCTTTCCGGCCACATCATCGATAATCTGTGCATACATATGCTTGTTGCTGCGGAAGACGCAAAGTCTCGGGCATGCTGCGGTACCGCTGATCTTGCCGCGAAGTCTTCTGTGCTTCTTCTCACGAATTGCCGTTCTTGATGGCTTTGTAATCATTATTCACGCTCTCCTTTCTTTACTTTTTACCAGTCTTACCAACCTTGCGGCGGATAATCTCATCAGCATACTTGATACCTTTGCCCTTATAAGGCTCCGGTGCTCTCTTCTCACGGATCTCAGCTGCGTACTGTCCAACAGCTTCCTTGCTGATACCGGAGACGATGATCTTATTGCCGTCAACCTTGGACTCGACTCCATCCGGGTCTTCCATCTCTACCGGATGGCTGTATCCCAGAGAAAGGACGAGCTTCTTACCCTGCTTCTGAGCTCTGTAGCCGACACCATTGACTTCCAGTGTCTTTGTAAATCCATCTGTGACACCAACGACCATGTTGTGGATAAGGGCACGTGTCAGACCGTGAAGTGCCTTCTCCTTCTTATTATCGTTGGGGCGAGAGACCAGAACTTCATTATCCTTGAGTTCGATCTTCATTTCCGGAGCGAAGGTTCTCTCAAGTGTTCCCTTCGGTCCCTTTACAGTGACGACGTTGCCGTCCTTAATGTCCACGGTAACTCCTGCCGGTACAGCAACCGGCATTCTGCCGATACGAGACATAATATTCCTCCTTATGACTTAGATTGTCGGAAGAGCATAAACTCTTCTGTTTTCAGTGCATGTACGTCGATACTTACCAGATGTAAGCGAGAACTTCGCCGCCGATGCCGCGCTTTCTTGCTTCCTTATCTGTCATAACGCCTTCACTTGTGGAAATGATGGCTGTCCCGAGGCCTCCAAGAACCTTTGGAAGCTCCTCAGCACCGGCATAGATTCTAAGACCCGGCTTAGAAATTCTCTTGAGGCCGCTGATGACCTTCTCGTTCTTTGTTGCGCCATACTTCAGTGTGATGTGAAGCTGCTTGTCAACACCCTCACCGATGTAATCATACTTTGCGATATATCCCTCATCGAGAAGGATGTCTGCAATCGCCGTCTTCATCTTGGAAGCTGGTACATCAACAGTATCATGTTTCGAAATGACTGCATTACGAATTCTCGTAAGCATATCAGCGATAGGATCGTTCGTTGTAATCATTGCCCGATTACACTCCTTTCTAGAATTCTAAAGTAAAATGAAACGCCGCGGCAGGTCTTCCCGGAATTACCAGGAAGCCTTCTTAACTCCCGGAATTTCTCCCTTGTAAGCCAGTTCACGGAAGCAGATACGGCAGATTCCATACTTCTTCAGAACGGAATGTGGACGACCGCAGATTCTGCATCTTGTATATGCTCTTGTAGAGTACTTCGGCTTCTTAGCCTGCTTAATTTTCATCGATGTCTTTGCCATAGATCTTCTCCTTACTGCTTTGCAAACGGCATATTGAAAAGTCTCAGCAGTTCGCGTGCTTCCTCATCCGTCTTTGCTGTTGTAACAAAGATGATGTCCATGCCGCGGACCTTGTCGACCTTGTCATACTCAATTTCCGGGAAAATAAGCTGTTCCTTGATAGCCAGGGCATAGTTGCCACGGCCGTCGAAGGAGTTCGGGTTCACACCACGGAAGTCGCGGACACGCGGAAGGGCAAGGTTGATAAGACGATCTGCAAAGTCGTACATTCTCTCGCCGCGAAGCGTGACCTTGCATCCGATCGGCATGCCCTCACGGATCTTGAAGTTAGCGATGGACTTCTTAGCCTTTGTGCGGATGACATGCTGACCTGTGATGGTCTCCATGTCAGCGACAGCAGCATCGAGGAGCTTTGCATTCTCCTTAGCTTCACCGACACCCATATTGACGACAATCTTGACGAGTTTCGGGATCTCCATCGGGTTCTTGTATTCGAACTTCTTCTGCATTGCAGCAGCGATTTCGTTATCGTACTGTTCTTTCAGTCTGCTCAATTCTCTTACCCCTTTCCTCAGTCGATCGTCTCGCCGGTCTTCTTGGCGTAACGAACCTTCTTGTCACCGTCAAATCTGAAGCCAACGCGGGTCGGCTGTCCCTTGACGACAAGCATGACATTGGAGATGTCCAGCGGAGCTTCCTTATTAACGATTCCGCCCTGCTGATTTGCTACAGACGGCTTCTGATGCTTTGTCATCATGTTGACGCCTTCGACAAGAACGGTATTCTTCTTTGCATTCACAGCAAGAACCTTGCCTTCCTTGTCCTTATCTTTACCAGTGATCACCCTGACGGTGTCACCCTTTTTGATCTTTAAAGATGCCATCTATGAGGTCCTCCTTATAATACTTCCGGAGCAAGAGAAACGATCTTCATAAACTGTTTCTCACGAAGCTCACGGGCAACCGGTCCAAAGATACGAGTTCCTCTCGGTGTGTTGTCGTCCTTGATGATGACAGCTGCATTCTCGTCGAACTTGATGTAAGAACCATCTTTTCTGCGAGCGCCATGCTTTGTACGGACAACAACCGCTCTGACGACATCGCCCTTCTTGACAACGCCACCGGGTGTTGCATCCTTGACCGCAGCAACAATCACATCACCGATATTTGCATATCTTCTTGTAGAACCACCGCTGACGCGGATGCACAGGATCTCCTTGGCACCGGTATTATCGGCGACCTTAAGTCTTGTTTCCTGTTGAATCATACCTCTATCCTCCTGATCTTTATGCAGTGGTGAAATTACTTCGCCTTCTCAATGACCTTGACGAGTCTCCATCTCTTATCCTTGGAAAGAGGTCTGGTCTCCATCACCTTAACGGTATCACCGATGTTGCACTCATTGTTCTCGTCATGAGCCTTGAGCTTGTATGTGTTCTTGACAATCTTCTTGTAGAGCGGATGCTGAACGTGATCCTCAATGGCGACAACAATGGTCTTATCCATCTTGTTGCTGACGACCTTGCCTACACGTGTTTTTCTGAGGTTTCTTTCTTCCATCGATTATGCCTCCTTCGCAGCTGCCTGCTCAACAATCACAGTCTGGATACGAGCAATGTTTCTGCGGACGTCCCTGATTCTGCTTGTGTTGTCAAGCTGGTTGGTTGCGTTCTGGAATCTTAAGTTGAAGAGTTCCTTCTTAGCAGAAACCAGCTCTTCCTGTAATTCCTGTGTGGACTTGCCTCTCAGGCTCTCCATGTACTGATTATTCTTTGTCATGCCTCTTCACCGCCTTCTGCAGCAGCTGCTGCTTCATTGCCATTGACCTGCTCTCTGGAGACGATCTTGCACTTGCACGGCAGCTTGTGCATTGCGAGACGAAGCGCCTCTCTTGCATCTGCTTCTGCAACTCCAGCGATCTCAAAGAGAACACGACCCGGCTTTACAACTGCAACCCAGTACTCAACAGAGCCCTTGCCGGAACCCATTCGAGTTTCAGCAGGCTTTGCTGTAACTGGCTTGTCCGGGAAGATGTCGATCCATACTTTACCGCCACGCTTGTTGTAACGAGTCATAGCGACACGGGCAGCCTCAATCTGATTGGACTTAATCCAGCACGGCTCCATAGCTACCAGTGCATACTCGCCGTAAGTTACCTTTGTTCCTCTGGTTGGCTTTCCTCTTAAGGATCCGCGGAACTGCTTTCTATGCTTAACTCTCTTTGGCATTAACATAATTATTTATCGCTCCCTTCCTTGTTGCCCTTAGACGGAAGAACTTCGCCGTTGTAGATCCATGCCTTGACACCGACCTTGCCGTACTGAGTATCAGCCTCAGCAAAACCATAGTCAATGTCTGCGCGAAGTGTCTGAAGAGGGATGGTACCTTCGCTGTAGGTCTCCTTGCGGGCCATATCAGCGCCGCCCAGACGACCGGAGCAGGATGTCTTGATTCCCAGTGCGCCGGCTCTTAAAGTTCTCTGCATTGTGGACTTCATAGCGCGGCGGAAAGAAATACGGTTCTCAAGCTGAAGAGCGATGTTCTCAGCAACGAGCTGTGCATCGCGGTCCGGACGCTTGACCTCTCTGATATCGATGAGGCACTTCTTGCCAAGCTTCTTGCTGAGTTCAGCCTTAAGCTTCTCGATTTCAGCACCACCCTTGCCGATAACAAGACCAGGCTTGGATGTATAGATGATCACTTTGATGCGATCAGAAGCACGCTCGATCTCAATCTTGGAAACGCCTGTGCTGTATAACTTCTTTTTAAGGAACTCTCTGATCTCATGGTCCTCGACAAGGTTATCTGCGAAATCCTTCTCGGCATACCATTTGGAGCTCCAGTCTTTAATAACACCGACTCTTAAGCCGTGTGGATTAACTTTCTGACCCATTGTATCCTCCTATGAACTTATCTCTCATCCAGAACAATTGTGATGTGGCAGTTGCGCTTTTCGATGCGGTATGCGCGGCCCTGAGCTCTCGGCTGAATTCTCTTCATGATCGATGCTCTGTCTGCATAGCACTCAGCAACATAGAGGTTGCTTCTGTCCATACCATTGTTGTTCTCAGCGTTAGCCACTGCGGACTCGAGAAGCTTCTTGATTACTGCAGAAGCATATCTTGGGTTGTATGTAAGGATACCAAGTGCGGTGTCAACATCCTTTCCACGAATTGCGTCCAGTACGAAGCAAGCTTTCTGAACGGAAATTCTGGCATAGGAAAGGCGTGCAGACGGTCTGGTCTCCCTGTTCGAATCATTTCTCTCCCGCTTAATCTGGGATCTATGTCCTTTAGCCATTTCTTATCTCCTTTCAACTACGCCCGGATTATCTTACCGACGTCTTGGATTCAGACTTCACATGGCCTCTGTAAGTTCTTGTGGAAACGAACTCGCCAAGCTTATGTCCAACCATGTCCTCAGTCACATAGACCGGAACATGCTTTCTTCCATCATGTACTGCAAATGTATGTCCCACAAAGCTAGGGAAGATTGTGGAACGGCGTGACCATGTCTTGATAACAGCCTTGTCTCCTGCGGCGTTTAATGCATCCACCTTCTTAAGCAGGCTCTCATCTGCGAACGGTCCCTTCTTTAATGAACGTGCCATGAATCATATCCTCCTTGCTCTATCAGGCATTCTTACCGTTTCTTCTTCTTACGATAAGCTTATTAGACGACTTCTTATGAGCTCTGGTCTTATAACCAAGTGCAGGCTTGCCCCACGGAGTGCACGGACCCGGACGTCCTACCGGAGCCTTGCCCTCGCCGCCGCCGTGCGGATGGTCA
Source organism: uncultured Lachnospiraceae bacterium (assembly GCA_900313955.1). Classification (GTDB taxonomy): domain Bacteria; phylum Bacillota; class Clostridia; order Lachnospirales; family Lachnospiraceae; genus Chordicoccus. The sequence continues at coordinate 13,628 of OMTP01000257.1, forward strand.
TTCGGGTTCATGACAGAACCGCGGACATGAGGACGAATACCCATATGTCTTGTGCGTCCCGCCTTACCAAGATTAACAAGGTTGTGCTCGCCATTGCCTACGACACCGATCGTAGCGCGGCAGCTGATCGGAACCATTCTCATCTCACCAGACGGAAGACGAAGTGTTGCATACCCGTTCTCCTTAGCCATGAGCTGTGCACTGTTTCCTGCAGCTCTGACCATCTGAGCACCACGGCCAGGTGTAAGCTCAACGTTATGAACGCTGGCACCAACCGGGATCTTCTCAAGCGGGAGGCAGTTGCCAACGCGGACCTCTGCTTCCGGGCCGCTCATGACGTTCTGACCAACCTTGAGGCCGTTCGGAGCGATGATGTAGGACTTTGTGCCATCCTCATACTGGATGAGAGCGATATTAGCTGTACGGTTCGGATCATACTCGATCGCAACCACCTGTGCTGCCATGCCGTCCTTGGAGTTTCTCTTGAAATCAACGATTCTGTACTTTCTTCTGTTGCCGCCGCCCTTGTGACGGGAAGTGATCTTACCCTGATTATTACGGCCGGCATGCTTCTTAAGGCTCTCCGTCAGAGACTTCTCCGGCTTTGACTTCGTGATTTCTGCAAAGTCATAACCAGACATATTTCTTCTGGACGGTGTATAAGGCTTATATGTCTTAATACCCATGATGTTTTCTCCTTAGGTTTTATCACGCAATTCTTTGCGTATATTGGTTATCCGATGCATCAAAGTCCGCTGAAGATTTCGATCTCCTTGGAGTCCTCTGTCAGCTTGACAACCGCTTTCTTTCTCTTAGCGGTCTTGCCCTCGATGTATCCTCTTCTCTTGCTCTTTCCGTCGATGTTCAGTGTGTTGATCTTTGCAACCTTGACACCGTCAAACATCTTCTCAACAGCTTCTTTAATCTGGGTCTTATTTGCTTCCGGATTCACATAAAATGTGTACTTCTTGTCAGCCATGATGTCCATGGACTTCTCTGTGATGACCGGCTTTAAAATGACGTCGTAATATTTCAGATCTGCCATTATGCAAATACCTCCTCGATCGTCTTCACCGCATCCTTTGTGAGGACCAGTTTCTCATACTTTAAAATGTCGTAGGTGCAGAGTGTTCCGGAGCTGGAGAGCTGAACTCCCTCAAGATTTCTGGCAGAAAGAACAACATTCTTGTCGTTGCCGTCGATCACAACATATGCCTTGGGAGCATTGACATTCTTGAGAACCTTAGCCATCTCCCTGGTCTTCGGAGCATCAAACTTGAGCTCATCGAGAACGACCACGTTGTTTTCCTGAACCTTTGCTGTAAGAGCAGAAAGAAGAGCTGCTCTCTTTTCCTTCTTATTCATCTTGAAAGAATAATCTCTTGGAACCGGGGCGAAGACCATTCCACCATGTCTCCACTGCGGAGCACGTGTGGATCCCTGACGGGCATGTCCTGTGCCCTTCTGGCGCCACGGCTTTGCACCGCCGCCGGAAACCTCGGAACGTGTCTTGGCCTTCTGTGTGCCCTGTCTCATGTTTGCGAGATGAAGCACAACTGCCTGATGAACCAGGTTCTCTTTGATCGGAGCACCGAATACCGCATCGCTCAGCTCGATCGTGCCGACTTCCTGGCCATCCATATTATAAACGGATACGTTAGCCATCTTGTTTCGTCCTCCTTCTATTACTTGCTAGCCTTAACGGTCTCCTTGATTGTCACAAGGGATTTCTTCGGGCCCGGAACGGCTCCCTTGACAAGAAGAAGATTGTTCTCTGCATCGACGCGAACCACTTCCAGATTCTGGATGGTGATGCGCTTGCCGCCCATCTGGCCAGGCATTCCCTTGCCCGGATATACACGGGACGGATCAGAAGAAGTACCATTGGAACCCTGATGTCTGTGGAACTTTGAGCCATGGCCCATCGGTCCTCTGGACTGACCGAGACGCTTGATTGCACCCTGGTAGCCCTTGCCCTTGGAGATTGCCGTTGCATCGATATGATCGCCTGCCGCGAAGATATCAGCCTTGATCTCCTGGCCTGCCTTGTATTCCTCAGCATTATCAAATCTGAATTCTTTTACAAATCTCTTCGGTGTTGTGCCCGCTTTCTCGAACACGCCCTTCTGAGGCTTGCAAACGAGGTTTGCTCTCTTCTCATCAAATCCGACCTGGATTGCGGAATATCCATCATTGTCCATGGTCTTGACCTGTGTGACAACACAGGGGCCGGCTTCAAGAACTGTCACCGGTGTGAGCGTTCCATCTTCTCCGAAGATCTGAGTCATGCCGATCTTCTTCGCAAGAATCGCTTTTGTCATTTCTTTTCCTCCTTACAGCGGATTGCCTTCTGTCAGGCAATCATTCTAGTTGGATGCTTTACTTGTTCTTCATCTTGATGTCAATGTAGACACCAGCCGGCATTTCCAGGCGGGACAGCGCATCTACTGTCTTCTGTGTCGGCGCAATGATATCAATCAGTCTCTTATGAGTTCTCTGCTCAAACTGCTCACGGCTGTCTTTGTACTTATGCACAGCGCGAAGGATGGTAACTACCTCTTTCTTGGTAGGAAGCGGAACCGGTCCGCTCACCTGTGCGCCATTCTTCTTTACAGTTTCAATGATTTTGGCTGCTGATGCATCTACAAGAGTATGATCGTAAGCCTTGAGAGTGATTCTCATTACCTGATTTGCCATAAAAAAAGTCGCCTCCTTATTCGTACTTTTTACGAGCACGACAAGCGGTGACTGTACACATTTCCGGGTGTTTCCTCTCTATTGTTTAACAGAGGTCTCCCGGCTTTCTTACCATTCCTGGGTCGGGAACGGTGTTTCGAGCACAGTGACTTGTCGCCAGTATCCTTACATGACATTCGCTCCACGGAGAACCTGCAATTCAATGCAGCAACTTCACGCTTCATAGCTATCATGTCACAGCAAGTGCTATAATATCAAAAGCCCCTTGCAAATGCAAGGGGTTTTTTACATTTTCTTTATGAAACTTTTTCTTACCCGACATCAAATGGCTTTAGAGTAGTCAACAAGGGTGATGCCAGTTGGCTCATCGAGAGATACTTCAGGTTTTATATCGTCGCGGGCAGCCTGATCAAGGATTTCATCAAGCGTGCCACGATTGACGGGAGTAAAGTGGTCAGGTTCCTCTTCTTCCGTCTGCGCCACTCCCGCATCTTCCATCTCAATATGAATGCGGGCAGGCTCACTTGATTCCGCCTCCTTTTCTTCCGGAGCTGTGTCCGGAATAACCGGAATTTCTTCATCGACTGTATCTTCACCGCCAGACGGAGCAGCAACTTCTTCGCTCTCCCTTACAGGCGCCTCGACAGCCGGAACTTCTTCTTCCTCCTGAGATGTCTTTTCTTCCTGCATAAACTGAGGGACCTGAAGAAGATCTTCTTCTCCACCTGCCTCTGGCTCCTTCGTTTCCACTATAATAGAAGGTGATCCCTCTGACTCCTCTCTTTCCGGTATTTCTTCCTGAACTTCAAGCGTCAGATCTTTCTTCTTCTCTTCAGTCTCAGAAGGCTCCTTCACATTAAGGGTCAGATCCTTTGTTCCTTCTGTCGTATCATCAGCCGCCGTCACCGGAACATTGAGTTCCAGGCTCTCATTCCCGGCATCATCCGAAGAGGAGAGATCAGGCATATCGATGGTCATGCCTGTGTGTGCGCTCTCTGTCCCTGCATCCTGTCCATCGGGAACGGTAAGGGTTGCATCATGAATAGCTTCCTCTGTCTGCATCTCCTGTGCATTTTTCTCATTGGCAATGACAGGAGTCGTATCTTCTTCCATTTCTCCCGTCTCGGGTTCCGGAACAACAATTTCCGATGCTCCCTCAATCGGTGGAATTTCCACATTGACATTAAGTGGCTCCGAAGCTTCTGCTCCCTCGCCTGCAGCCTTCTTCTCATCGTCTGTCTCTTCGTCCTCCGGCTTTTCTTTCCAGAGTTCAGAGAGAATAAAGAGAATGATCATAAGAGCGACAACCAGAGCAATAATAATGATGCCCTGCGTAGAGTGCATGGCAATAAGGACATACCCGATGTAAGGAATCATGACGGCGACCTTGGAAGCAGATGCTCCAAGAGACATGTCTTCCGGCTCGGCGCTCTCATCCACAGCATTGACAACAGTCGCACTTTTTCCGTCTGCGCCGATGCTCTGGATGACATAGGCATAGGTCGAAGAATCTGTATCCTTTAAAATCTCGTCACCTGCTTTTAAGTCTGCTATGGCCACGTCATGGGAGTAAGTGATCGACCCATAGGGCAGATTCGTGTCCATGGACGCGCTGTCGACGATGACAGTTGTCACCCCGAACATGGTCGGGAGCAGAATTGCACATGCCACTGCAATGGCAAAGATCAAAAATACATTGACAATAAATTTGAGAAATTTTGACATTCTGAACTCCTCCAGGATTAATCAAAATCATTTTAGCATCGAATGGGGGGCGCGTCTATAACTTTTCCTCACATTTCGCGCGCTTGCCACATGAGGAGGGATTGAGTATAATAGGTGGATACACGAAAGGAGAAAAGAAGCACAGCCATGGAAGACGATATCAAGACAATCGAAGACCTGTCGCTGAACGCATGGCCTTCTCACCAGATGGAAGTATATGACGGCTGGATTCTGCGCTTCTCTTACTTTTATACGCACCGCACCAACTGTGTAGAGCAGATCGGCGTCTCCTGCCTTCCTCTCGACGAAAAGATCGAGTACTGCGAGCGCATGTACCGTCGCTGGCAGACTCCCTGCATCTTTAAAATCAGCCCCATTGGTAATCCCCTCCTGGACAGTGCTCTGGAAGAGAGGGGTTACGAAATCCAACACCGTACAACGGTGATGACAAAAAATCTGAGGGAGGCCCCCCTTCTTCAGGTTCCGCCGACGGACCTCCCCATTCACATAGAAAACCAGGCCTCCTACGCCTGGATTGAAGGGCTCTTCACATTGAAACACACAACCAATATCATCCACCGAAGAATCGTCCCATCCATGTATGCAGCGATTCCCAAGGATGAGATTGCAGTTTCCATTCAAAGCGGCGAAAGAATTGTTGCGACAGGCCTCGGGATCTGCGACAGAGATTATGTCGGCGTCTATGCGATCCATGTAGCCGAAGAGTACCGCCGCCGCGGTTATGCAACCGCCATCGTCACGACCATTCTGAAAGAAGCCCGGCGGATGGGCGCCAGCCACGCCTACCTTCAGGTTGTGACGGACAATGCGCCCGCGAAAACTGTCTACAGAGGGCTTGGTTTCAGGGAGCAGTACCGCTACTTTTTCCGTGTAGGAGGAATGTGCCTATGACCTTCTTACAAACACTCGAGGGAATACGTTCTCCCATCCTCACAGCGCTCATGACTGCGATCAGCCTCATTGGCACACCGTTCGCCATCCTCGGAATCATGGAGTGGTTTTATCTCAATGTCAGCAAGACGACCGGCTATCTCATGTTTACATCCTACCATCTGACCTGCCTGCTTGGACAGGGCATCAAGGTCATCGTCCACGAGGCGCGGCCCTGGATCCAGTATCCCACAAAGCTCCACCCCATCGATGAAGCCATGTTCATGGCAACCGGTTACTCCTTCCCCAGCCTGCATACGGCCAACACGTGTACTTACGGCGTATCCCGGTTTATGACGAGCGGCAGAAAGGCCACAAAAGCCGCCATGATTGCTTTCATGGCTCTTGTCGCCTTCTCAAGAATGTATCTGGGATCTCACTACCCTCAGGACGTCCTCTGGGGTTTCCTGATTGCGGCCGGCATCACCATTCCTGTCGTGCTTCTTGGAGAAAAAAAAGCCGGTTCCCGCAACGATGGCGTTATGTTCTTTTTTCTCATGGCATTTGGAGGCCTTCTCCTCTTCCTGTCCATCTTTCTCCTGGCCAGCAAGGACATCGACTTTCCCCATTCAAAGGACTGTTTTATGACGGCAGGCTGTGTATTCGGCTTTGCCCTCGGTGCCATAGGTGAACGCTCCCACCTCCATTTCATTGCGGAGGATGGATCAAAAGGAGCAAAACTCCTCCGTTTTCTCATTGCCGTTGGCGGGGCGCTTGCTTGTATTGCCCTCTTCCATTTGGTTGTCAGAGACGCAGAAAGCGCCCTTTCCATGTTTTTTGTGATGCTCGAGTATGCTCTTGTCGTCTTCTGGATGACCTATATCGCTCCTTTACTCTCCATGCATATGGGCCTCATGCACTCAGGCCCATCAGGACACAGATAATCAAAAGGGTGCCTCGGGTGCAAAATAAAAAAGATCAGAAGTCCTATTCAGGATTCCTGATCTTTTTATTTCCGTAACTTTTCAGCAGGCCTGACGAAGGCGCGATAAAAAAGCACTTCCGAAATGGACCTTTGAGGGGGCGCTGAACGTCCAGTGGACGTTCGTTTAGCGCCGACCG